>JACPJR010000008.1 GCA_016187565.1 Candidatus Woesearchaeota archaeon | reverse complement strand
GCACTATATCGAGGAGTGTCAGGAGAAACACTGGGATAAGAGAAGAGAACAAAAGAGCCTGATAGCGTATTAAGCTTTAATGGCGGCGAAACGCTGAGTGGTTTCAACCCTCAGATAGCCGCCTTTTGTTTATTATTTACAATAACGGAGTTATTTCTTTTTATTTTTTGTACTGTTTCATGACCGAGAAATCTGTTCTAAACCGAGCGATACAAAAAAGTATAGATTTGTAGAAACTAAAAAAGCGCGGGAAGGGATTTTCGTTAATTGCATGAAAAGTTCCACACAACATTCTCGAACCCTTGAATAATCGGTCTGCAGCCGATCGCCTTAGCCGCTTGGCTACCCGCGCTTTGAACGCGTTGAAGAATAAGAGATAATTTATAAACATTGTGGAAAGGTTTAAATAACGTCTCTGGTCACTCTTCCCCATGGACCCGTAGCCTAGCCTGGATAGGGCGACAGCCTTCTACGAGAGAGGTCTCGTACTTGCTCTCGAGGCGAGCTGTAGATCGAGGGTTCAAATCCCTCCGGGTCCGTAACTTTGTGAAGGAAACGGAGGCCAGGAAATCGTTGATTTCCGTTGCCTCCGGGTCCGTTTAATTCGGAAGGTTCCGCAGGATACCTTCCTAATTTCTTCCTATTAACCACCGCTAAGTAGCGAAATATTTATATATACAACCTATTTTCTTAGCCCTATGTCACGAATACTCAAGCCAACAGCTCTTGCTGATTCCTTACAAGACGCGGGACTGTATGGGGTTGTCCGTTCTTATCAACAAGCAGATGGGACGTATCAAGAGCATTCATGGGAACAATATATGAGTGAATTCCCACCAGGGAGCAGCTCCGGTGAAAATGCTTCACGAAGAATAGAAACACGGAAGGTTATTGATCTTACCGATACTGTTCGTGATACGCTGCAGTCAGATGAAGGTCGAGCCATACGTTCAATTGACCTGCTTTCTGAGATTCAGAGGAGCAACGATCCTTTCTTGCGGCGATTTTACGATTCCTTAACTCGGAGAAATCATCAGGGTGTTACTCCGACTGGTGAAGTGTTGGAATATACGCCAAGACGTTGGCGGCTAGATGAAAAGCTGAGCGTCCCCAGAACTATCAAACTTTACGCCATAGAAAACAGTTTGTGTGTAGCTGCCGATAGTCCACTTCGTGTTGATGGCAATGGAGTTCTTAATACAATGTCTGTGGGATATAATGTGTGGAGTGATAGCACAAATGCTTTCGTAGAGGTCATCGATGCAAAACAAGATCTTGGAAGGTGTAACCGCGCAGGAGCGTATACATTATCTATTCCCTTGGCAAGTCAACCCTTTGATGTTTCTCATCGTCGGGATCCTGTTGGTCCTTATTTTATACAAATAAAATTTCAATTTGATCCTGCAACGATGTTTCGTGAACAACATTCGTGAGAAACGAGTACTCAGAACTCATTTTTGGATCATGAAGACTGGCCAAGCCCAATATCAGCGACAACTACTTTTTCTTTGAACTGCTCAAGTCCTGGCTTTGTGTCATGAAAGGTGACAATCAAGTCAGCCTGCACTGATTGTTCTGTTCCCTCACCCGTATCAGCATTCAAACCCGTAGGAACATCAACAGATACCTTATACGCAGATGACGCGTTTATTGCATGGACAACATCATAAATCTCTTCAGGGAGCTTGCCCGTAAATCCAATCCCAAAAATGGCATCGATAATGACAGCATATGAAGAAAAATCAGCAGTTTCAGCATCAACGAACTGGATAATCGGATTGTCAACGACCTCTTTGTAATAGTGCCGTGCAGGATCCCTTAATTTCTCCTCATCTCCAAGAAAAAGGACATCAACCTCTGCTTCTTTGCTGAGAAGATTGGCAACAACGAATCCATCGCCACCATTATTCCCATGATAACAAACCACCAAAATCTGTTTCTTGGTAATAGCGAGCTTTTGTTTCAGTTCAGTAACTACCGTAGTACCTGCACGACCCATGAGTATTTGTGACGGAACTCCAGCACTTTGTTCACGTGCTCGCATATCTTTTACGCTTATCATTGGTAAGAGTATTTTTTTGGTCTATATAAGAGTTACTTTCTTTGTAAGCATGTTTTCCGAGAATAATGAATACTGATTACTGTATGATTATGGCAACCATGTTTTTGGGTTGGTTGTTTTATCTGGAAGGTATTTATCAATGACATAGTTCAATCCCCATTTAGCTAATGCCTGCTGTTCTGCACGTTTTCTCATGTCAGTTAGTTGTTTCAGTGCAGCCTGCCATTCTTTGTAATGGATTACAAAGGGGTCATTTTTCATACCATCCTTTACTCGTTTGATATCAACATCTTTAAGGGGATGTGTTGGCAACTTATAATCGAGAATGTCTTGTGGAGTAATCCCTAAAAATTGGGCACTAGGAACACAGAAAAACTTATTGATGTGTGCAGCATTACCACTCCCAACCTTTAATGTTCGATAAATATTGAGATATCCATACGGATCTCCATCAGTAAAGACATAGACGGGCAATTTTTTCTCATCACTTAACCGTCGAATGAATCTTCGGCATGACCGTGTGGGAACCCCTCCCAAGGAGATCAAAATACAATTTGCCTTTTTCCAGTAATTGTGTTTTACCAAACGTTGGAACATACCTGCTGTTTCGATTGCGAGAATGAATTTGGCAGTGGTTTCAAACTGCAATTCTTCTACAGAGCTAGGAATCGAATAAGCACCAGACCCCATCTTGGTACAGTCTATCTTCAACTCTTTTCCGGTATCCTGGTCTTTATCAATGACAATAAGCCTTCCTGCAATGTCGCCTCCTTTTTCTTCAGGAATAAAGCCAATCTGTTCTCGATTGACCATGAGCATGGCTTCAACGTCATCCATGATCATATCGGATTCTGGTTGTTCATTGAAACGTGCCTCTTCCCAGTTTTTGCTCACATAATAGGCTTCTCTCTTTGTGGCAATGTCATCAGTCTCAATCAAACTCTTTGAGAGTGCCATCATTCGCAGGGTTTGTGCAAAGGTCTTTACTGTTGAAGCCGTCAATGTTCTTTCTTTTGCCTTCCCAACGAGTTCGAAGTACCCTTCTGTTTCGTTGTACTTTACATTTTGCAATGAACGAAGCGGCATGCTGACTGAGGGGTTCTTCTTTTTAATGATATCTCCATAGATAGCATGTGCAATTTCCCGTAATTGATCGACAACTTTTTTTGCCATTGATAATCACATCATCAGTTTTACTTTCCTTGTCTCTCTTTATTTTTATCTGTTTAAATGTGGTTTATTTTATTGTATTATTAGGATTCTTCTTCATTGATATCTTCATCTTTATCTTCTTGTCGTCCTAACTTTGCAAGACTTTCATCATAATCTTCACTTGCGTCAGCATCAAAACGAGTAAAGTCAATCTTTCCTCGTGTCTTCTCAAGGATGACTTTTAGGTTTTCCTCAACAGTTTCTTTTTCCGAATTTTTCAATGCTAAAATCTCTTTGAGGGCTTCGCTGACATGGGGAATATACGTTTCAATATAACCACGTTTTTTGAGTTCATCGCCAACCCGTCGTTTCTTTGCAAGGTATGAATACAGTTTTCTGCCACATTCCTGCAATGCCAGTTTAATCTCTTTAATTATTTCAGGATAATGAGCAATTGCTTCTTTGCTTTCTGAGGTAAAGGGAACCCAGACAGAGCCAATATGAACAATGATACTACATGCTCCTATCGGCAATGCTCCGGTACTTTGACTCAACCCATAGGAACGCCAGTTGGTTGATGTAATTGATTTTGTAACTGCACAGGCACCCTGCTGATACAAGAGTGGGACTCTATTGGCGAATCGCATCACTCGCATAGGCTCTTCTGCTCCTTGAGAACCACCGAAAGCTAGTCCTGCTTCAATGATAAAAGGATTTCCTCGGTAGACTGCAGGAGGCCGTGTTACTGAGGTATAAAATTCAGCATTGATTTCTTTACGTAACCCTTTCTCAAGCAGATCGCTTCCGATAGGAACAACACAGTCAGATGGTGGAATGATGAGCCTTGTTTTCCGGATACCTTCCATGAGTTTATCTGCCATCTCTCTGCTCATCTGCGACGGAGACGTCGTAGGAAGTAATGCAGCATTTTCACAGATCTGTTTCGCTGTTCCTGGACCAACACGGGAGAATTCGTTTGTCAAAAAACTCTGCAATGTCCGTGTTTCAGTATACTTGAGCATCTTCATCAGCATACCAAGCTCAACACCATAAGGATGTGGCTTGATTTCCTGTGCTTCTCTGGGCAACTCTTCACTTGCTCGAGGAAAAATAAGCTGTTCTGCTTTTGGGTTAGTATAAATAATCGTTACATGGGGATTGACAATGGCAGTTTCTTTCAGATATTCATCAACCGATTGGCCGCCTTTTAGGTATGAGCCTTCAAGGTCCAACTCAACGCGTGTACCATGTTCCTTTTCCCAATCAAATTCATCGTCCTTGATAATCTCTGGCTTATTGTTTTGGGTGTCAATCTGTAATTCATAGTAATGGGCCTTATGATTCTTGCCGATCTTTGAGGTAATCTTGATTGGTCTTCCGGTGGTGAGCTGGCCATACAGAGCAGCAGCAGAAATACCGATTCCCTGTTGTCCACGCGATTGGCGTAATCTGTGGAACTTACTACCATACAACAATTTTGCAAAGATATTAGGGATCTGTTTTTTCACAATGCCAGGACCATTGTCTTCAACAATAACACGGAAACGCTCATTCCCCATATCAACGATTTCAACCATTACTTCAGGTAAAATTCTCGCCTCTTCGCATGCGTCCAGGCTATTATCAACAGCTTCTTTGATGGCGGTCATCAATGCTTTTCGCTTATTATCAAATCCCAAGAGATGTCTGTTTTTTTCAAAGAATTCAGCTACTGAAATCTCTCGCTGTTGTTTCGCCATTTCATAGGCTTTTGTAGCACTATCAGTAATCTCTTTTTTGTCCATAAATTCATTTAAATCTGCTGAATGCTCAACTTCTTTCACGACTGGTTTAGATGCTTTCGCCATTATTCCCTCTCTTTTTAAGGATAGCCAGCAGGGGAATAGAGGATCTTTATAAACTTAATTATTGAGAGAGGAGAGAGAAACAGAAGGGAAAGAAAAATAAAAAAGGATTCTGGTGTGCTTAAACGTGCAAAGGATTGTTTTTTACCCGCAGAACACCATCTAATGTTCTTAATTGATCTCTTGCCATAGAAGTAACCGGATGATCAGTACGATACACGGCTAATGCAGTTCCTTCTCTTAGGGGAACAACCGTGTTGGTATTGATGTTGATATCATAGTTTCCTAAGACCGTTCCTACTTCGCCATTAACTCCCGGCCTATCATACTGGTGGATGAATACAACATCTACTGGTAGTGCTCTTGATCTATTTTGTGCATTGGCAAAGCGGGCATAGATATTCCCATCAACTTGTGGAGGATCTAATGAAAGACACTCTATAATATACCCCGCAGCTTCCAGAGCAACACGCTCCTGTGCCTCAACCGTTGATGCACCAAGATGTGGTGTCAGAACTCCTCGTTGTCCTATACCTATGAGGGGGCTTGTAAATAACTGGGTACCCTTTTTTTCTTGATGATACACATCACAGCAGACTCCACCAAGCCTTCCTTCACGGACAGCAGTAGCAACAGTTTCCTCGTTTATCAAACTTCCTCGTGCAGTGTTGATCAGTACAGCCGTCCGCTTCATATATCCTAATTGCTCAGAATCGATAAGGGGTCTTCCATCTCTCTGAGCAGGTGTATGAATCGTTACATAATCTGCCCCTCGTAAAACCTCCTCAATACTATCCACATAGTGAATACTTGTTCCAGATGGTCTGAGGGGATCATAGCCAACGACAGTCATATGGAATGCTAATCCAAGATGAGCAACCTCTCTCCCGATATTTCCACAGCCGATGATTCCTAATGTTTTTCCTCGAAGCTCTGTTCCCTCGAGTCTGGATTTTTTCCATTCTCCTGCTTGTGTTGCTGCATCTGCTTCAGGAATGTGACGGGCATAAGCAAGCATCATACCAAAGACCAATTCTGCCACCGAGGTTGTATTTGCAGCCGGTGTATTAAGAACTCCAACACCATAGTGCGCTGCAGCATTGAGATCAATACTATCAACACCGGTACCACCTCTGACAACGACTTTCAAACGATCTGCGCCTGCTGCAAATACTCGCATTCCTTCATCACCCTTAAGCGATGTTGCGCTTCTGACAATGAGTGCATCATAGTCTCCAATTGCAGCAACCAATCCATCAAGATCGCGGTGCTCGGTATCAACTTTAAATCCCGCCTCAGTGAGTTTTTCTACACCACGCTCATGCATGCCATCATTGGCAAGAACACGCCATTCCATCATTCCCCCCTCCTTCCTTTATTTCCCTTCTTATTTATTTATCTCTTTTCTGATGCTTACTTCCATAGCATCATTCCCTTCACGAAGTCCTAATGGAACGATAATTGTTTTACTTTCATATTTTCCCGAATGTTTTACAAGCTTAAGATAATCTTGAACTTTATCACGAAAGATGCCCACATTATCAGCGACGAGAACACTACCTGGCTTGAGGTTTTTCTCGAGGTGTTTAAGATAATCACTATACTGCGTTTTCTGCGCATCAAGGAAAATAAGGTCAAACAAATCAGAGAGTTGCGGCAAAATCTCAAGGGCATCGCCATGCATAACGGTAATCTTCTTGCTCAATCCAGCCTTTGCAATCATTTGCTCTGCAACTGTCGTGTGATGTGCGTCAATCTCAATGGTTGTGATTTTTCCGTCTTCGGGAAGAGCTTGTGCCATGAGAATTGCTGAATAGCCAAAGAGCGTTCCGACTTCAAGAATATAGTTTACCTTATGTTTTTTTATTAACTCATGGAGAATTTTTCCCTTTGCTCTTCCAACAAGGGGAAGAAACTGCTGCTGTGCCATTTGTTCGATTTCATCAAGTACCTGTTTTGCTCTGTCCATTCGTTCAGCGAGATAAAGGAAGTCTATTTAAACCTTGCTTTTTGCTGGAGTATGCTTTTTGTCACGTTTCGCTAGCGCATTTATGACTTTTATGTTGATTCGTTTTGGATAGACAGAAAGGTACCTTTTTAATCTCTTGACATCTATCTTTTTTTTAAACGTCTCGATAAGTTCTGGGGATAGTTTTTCTCTGAAGACAAAAAAGTCTATGAATGATTTTTCGATATCCGAATACGGGAGATAATATCCAGCATCATCCACAAATTCATAGCCAAAAATATATTTTTTGTTAGATTTTCTGATAAGCACATTCATCCCCATGCATTTTCTTATCCCCTGTCGTACCGGGTTTGCCGTAATAACCACCGGAATGGTTTCTTGCTCCCATAATCCATGAAAACTAAGTGCTGACTGAAGGCCAAGGTAAGAAGGTTTGAAACAAAGCACGCTTAATCCCACATCATCAAAGAGGGTGTAACATCCTTTGGTTATCCTTTTTACTCTTCTTTTTTTTACCAAGGAATTGAGTAGTTGTTTTGCATAGGCTGTGTTCTTCTTGTCCTTCACAATACGATTGATATCAGAGAAAAAGACAACAGGGCTTTTTTTGAAGAGCTGCTCAGTCCGTTCTAGGTGTTTTTGCTTCGCCATTTTCTCTTCAAGTACTCGAGCATATCCTTTGCTTGAGGGATAATTCCTTCAAGGATGGTTGTTTTAAGATCCTGTTTATCAAGTGGTTCTTGGTACTGTTTCATCAGCTGTTGGAGGTAGGGTGCTACGCTTTCCTGATTTGTCACGGACGGTGTTAAGAAAAAAAGGTCATACAGATCTCGTATTTTTCTTCGTTTCAGATAGGCATGAACCTTTTCGATGATGAACTCCTCAGGTGTTAAGGAATAGACACTGGTGAATGTTCCGTCTATATTCTCATAATCGAGCAGATGCCCCTTTTTTTTCTGAAAGGTTGCTTCGAATCTAAGGTTCACCCGTTCTAACGTCATTTCTGAATAAACACTATTCGCAGCAATTTTTCTTTTTTTGAGAGTAAATCCTTTTTTCGCAAGTCTGTTGAACAGCTCATTTATTTTGGTAACCTCCCGTGGGAGATAAAAATCAAGATCTTCTGAAAATCTTTTTCCTACGTAACATCTCCAGATGGCAGTTCCACCGTGAAAGACTGCGTTATTAAACATGCCATAGACCTCTTTAACAACTATGTCTTGCGCAGCAGCTATCTTTCGATGTGATTCTTTCTTCATCCGTAATGCAAGCGGTATGGCAAGTCCCATGATAATCGTTTATAATTAACCAAAGTTAGTCATTTGCATAATCCAGGTATATCATATATTTAAAGCTTTGCTTTTTGTAAAAAGCCATAACAAATAAATAGAACATAGCTCTTCTTTTCTCTATGGACATCATCGAAGTGATTGGATTTATCGCAGCGGCATGCACGACACTTGCGTTTGTGCCACAGGTTATCAAAACATGGACAACTAAGCATACTAAGGATCTTTCGTTAGGGCTTTTTGTGGTGCTGAGCACCGGCGTTTTCCTTTGGCTGATCTATGGTTTACTGATCACGTCCTGGCCCATAATTATAGCCAATATTTTGACCCTTATTCTTTCTCTCATTTTGTTGGGCTTAAAGCTCCGATATAAGTGAGAGGATTACTACAGGAATTACGAAATGTTTTAATACGTCACGAACATTCTCTCTGGCTTACGTAACCATGTTAACCCCTGAAGCACGTGCGGAATTGGAAAAACAACAGTATCGCGTTGTTGGAGAACATAGTGCTGTCAAGGTCTGCCACTGGACAAAGAGTATGATGAAAAGTGAAGGTGGTTGTTATAAATTGACCTTTTATGGCATTCAGAGTTATCAGTGCATGCAGATGACAACCTCCATGAGCTGTGCCAATAGATGTCAGTTCTGCTGGCGTGGCTATAAAGCACCAGTCTCCAAAGAATGGAAGTGGACGGTTGATGATCCCCTCATGGTGCTCGAGGCAAGTTTGTCTGCTCATCATGACCTCTTGGCGGGGTTTAAGGGAAATAAACAAGTTAAACCTAAAGTTTATGAACAATCACGAAGAATAAAACACGTTGCCCTTTCGTTAACCGGAGAACCGATTACGTATCCCAGAATTAATGAACTCATCCGTTTGTTTCATGAGCGAGGGATTTCTACCTTCTTGGTAACGAATGCACAATATCCGGAACAGATTCGAGATCTTGCTCCTGTTACTCAGCTTTACGTGAGTCTTGATGCTCCGACAAAAGATCTTCTCAAAACAATTGATGTTCCGCTCTTTAGAGATTACTGGGAACGCCTGCAGCAAAGTCTTGCATATCTTGCTCAGAAAAAACAACGAACAACCGTTCGGCTTACCTGCATCAAGGGGATGAATATGGATAATATTAGTGAATATGCCCGCCTTATTCAAAAAGCAAGTCCTGATTTTATCGAGCTGAAAGGATATATGTTTGTTGGTGCATCCCGTCAACGACTTGTCAAGGAAAACATGCCCTATCACGAAGAAGTGGTTGATTTTGCCAAAGAACTCGAAAAAGAACTTCCAGGGTATGAGACCGTCACCGAGCACGTATCATCACGTGCTGTTATGATGGCTAAAAAGCAGTTCAACATAAACAACAAATGGCATACCTGGATTGATTTTCCTAAGTTTCAGGAGCTTGCGCTTTCTGGAAAGAACTTTACCTCAATGGATTACCTCAAACCAACACCAAAGGTTGGACTAAGTGGGGTTATCACCAAACGAATGTTTACCGAAATAGATAGTAGTGGAGAAATGAGTCTTGGAGAGAAAGGTTTAGGAGGAAGAAAAATATTAGCACCAATTGAAGCAACAACAGCTCCACAATCCTGTCAGAGTTGTCCTCTCTAACCCGTTTAACGAACATGTTTGCACTCGAACTTGACCGTGTTATTGCAGAAATAAAACAGAGAAAGAGTAAGCTCGTTCTTATTCAGCTTCCTGATGGACTTAAACCGCGGGCAAAGGAAATTGTTGACACTATTGAAAAGGAAACAGGAGCAACCACTATCATTTGGCTGGGAAGTTGTTTTGGTGCCTGTGACATCCCTCTTGGATTGAATACCGTAGGTGTGGAACTTCTTATTCAATGGGGACATAATTTCTACCATAAATCACGTGAGGGATGGTAATGGACACGCTGATTATTGATGCACGATGGGAGAAACCAATAAAACTTCCCCAACAGCTTATACGGCAGTTCAAAAAGAAAAAAGTAAAGACTATTGCGCTTTTTGCCTCGGTCCAGTTTCTTGCCTTGGAACCAGTTATTCGTCAACTCCATGAAAACAGTATAGAAGTTCTCGCCACCAAAGCCAAACGTACGCATGTGCCCGTGCAGATCTTAGGTTGTGATGCGTATCATGATACCTTTGCTGATGACATCATTACTCAGGCTGATGTTCTTCTCTACATTGGAGATGGACTGTTTCATCCCAAAGCACTTCTCCTAGCGCAATCATCCCAATCAACAAAAAAAGAAGTAATTATCTGGGATCCAGTTTCTGCAAAAACACAGATACTTACTCCCGCATTTATCCTACAGCAGGAAAGAAAAAGATATGCCAATCTCAAGAAATTCCTCGCAGCTCAGACTATTGGCGTCCTTATCAGCTTAAAACCAGGTCAGCAGTATCTACCTCTTGCGAAGAGATTAAAGGAAAATCTGGAACAAGAAGGGAAAAAGGTCTATCTTTTTCTTGATAATACTTTTGTCTTTCAGCATTGTGAAAACTACCCGTTTATCGATTGTTGGGTAAACACTGCATGTCCTCGTATAGGTATGGATGACATTACAACCTTGCCTGTTCCTTTGGTGAATATTCGAGAAGCCCTTGATCCTATTCCTGCTTTAGAAGGGTTGTCTCTCAAAAGAGTTTAATTCTTCCAATATCGTTTAAATCAAAGCAATAAACCTTTTTTCCTTCCACTTGCTTAATCCTCTTGCGGAAGGATTTGGCAAAAACCGCAAAGCTCTCTTTTCTATTTTCCTTGTTCCAATTTACCTGCTTTGATTTTTCCATGCAGTCTTTGACACATTTTTCTGCATCAACTTTGTCCTGCCATTTACATTCGCCAAAGAGGACCTTTTTATTGTTTTCATCGAGAGCAACTATATCTATTTCTTGTTCCTTGTGCCACCAGCGGCCAATTCTGTCTATTCTGCCTAATTCTGGTAACTTTCCTATAGATAATGCCTCTAGAATATAATTTTCAAATTTCCTGCTGACAAATAACTCAAAATCTACCTTAAAAGGTCTTAATACTGCCTCTGCATTGCCTTTTTCTAGCTCCTGTTTGTTCACGTAGACAAACCTAAACCAAAAATCAAAAAAATTGTCGTTTAAGGAATAGAGCGCACCTTTTGCTTTAAGTTTAGACTTATAACTATCCGTTATGGGCAGCTCTTTTTTTATTATTGCTACATTCTCAAGAACACCGAGATATTTTGAAAGAAGGCTCTTGTCGAGACTTGTTTTATTGAAGATTTCATTAAAGGTCGTCAATCCGCCGGCAATGGCAGAAAGAATTGACATATAATTGGCAGGATCACGAAATTCTTCCCTCAACAGTATTTCTATCTCTTCATATAAGAATTCTCCTTTGGAAAACACTTTTTCTTTCAGGTTTTCCACGAGAGTCTTCTCCGGAGAGAATAAAGTCAAGTATCCTGGAATGCAGTCTACACAGGAAAAAAGCCTTATTATCTCTTCAGTGGAGTAGGCAGGAAAAAACTCTTTTAGGTGGGATATGTTCATCTTATCGATTTTCCACTGTCCGGTTCTTCGCCCATAGAGCGGGCTTTTATAGTCTAAAGCATATTTCTCCATCATACTGATACTTGAGCCGGAAAGAACTAACATGATCTTTGAGCTTTTTAACTTGGAGTCCCAGTTATCTTGCAACACCGAAACCATTTCAGGAAATCTCTCAACTAAAAAGGGGAATTCATCAATAATAAGGAGCAGTCTTTTATCTGTCTTTTCAGCGAGGTAATTGAGAAAAGCGTCCCAATTTTGAAGAGGGGAATTAAAGAGGTTTTTATCGTTGAATCCTTCTATAAGCAGGTGATTGAACCTTTTCAGGGTATCTTCTCGTGATTCTAGCCGGCCCATAAAAAAAAGGCTTTTTTTATTCCTGCAGAAATTCATCAGCAGTTCGGTTTTTCCAATCCTTCTTCTGCCGTATAGGACCAAAAGCTCGGCGCGGGTAGAGCCATATTTAGCTTCCAGGAATTTCAACTCTTGTTTTCTGTTGACAAATATACTCATGAGTATATACTTATAGTTCAACTATTTAAAGCTTCCGATTAAATGAGAATACTTAACAAGAGACTAATTTTTAAAAGAACAGATCTTTCCACATCTCAATGGTGATAAAATGTCTGATTTATATCAAATGATTCGATTGGTTGGATCGACTGAAAATCCCGTAGCAGAAGTTATAGAAATGATGAGGACCCAAATTGAAGCTTGGGAACGTCAAGGCATTGGTCCAATTTGTTGTTTTTTCGCGAGGCAAAGAAGATATGTTGGAGCTGATGATCAAAAAGGTTATGTAGATTTATCCGATTATTTGTTGCCAAATTGTCCTGATGAGGAGATAGTCATTGGATGTAGCCGCGGTTGCGTTTCTTTGTCAAACGTTGGACCAATCTATGGTCTAAGACTCTGTGAACCTTGCGTTAAGGAAGCAAAACATTATTTAGGAGATGAATAGAGAATTAAAGCCTGAATTTAAGTAACATGGATCTCTATACAAACCTACAGGAACTGTGTAGCCAGGAAGCCCACCGACGGGGAGTATATATCAAACGAAAACTCCATGAAATGGGTATAGAACCCTGCACGCAGCCATTCCCGGGCCATGGAATTGTTTTTGAAAATATTTTCTATGAATTTAATAATACAAATGATCCTCTGCGAACTAATAGGCCACACATTCTCTTCGGTGCCCATTATGATCGAGTACATGAAGGCC
The DNA here is from genome assembly GCA_016187565.1 of Candidatus Woesearchaeota archaeon. Taxonomy (NCBI): domain Archaea; kingdom Nanobdellati; phylum Candidatus Woesearchaeota; species Candidatus Woesearchaeota archaeon. The sequence goes on along the minus strand of JACPJR010000008.1, from coordinate 47,808 downwards.
AGGGTGCACATGATAATGGTGCAGCAGTTATTGAACTCTTGGGGACAGTTGAAAGCTTGCTTACAAGCCCAACACCACCAAAGGTACACATTACCTTTGCATTCTTTGATGCAGAAGAAAGACAAGAGACAACAGTAGACGAAACGAGCCGTTTAGGGTCAGCATACCATGCACGATCCTCTTGTAGGTATGATAACGTGTATAATATTGATTGTGCAGGTCAAGGAGAGGTTGTTGCGGCTGCTACCGGTACGGTTGTTGAGAGAAGAAATACGGAGATTTGGTGTCTTCCACATTCTCAGTCGCTTAATAATCGTGCATTATCGGTTTGTGCTGCTCAGAAAATTCCGTATGCCATACGCCTTGCCTATGGCTCAGACCATGTTTCTTTCCTGAGAAAGGGCATGCCGGCAACCTATCTCTGTACTATTCGTAAGCATGAGCTTGACGGCCATTTAGAAGGACCGCTTTTGCCTTCGTGGGCTAACTGGATTAATACCAAAGAAGATACGATCGATAAAGTTGATCCATTCACCTTAACCACCATGCATGGTTTCCTTGTTGCCTTGGCGCAATCCTATGATCCGTCTTCAAAAGTTCGAAGGAATAAACATATTCGGTCATTAGTCGCTCGGCATTCCCATACGCCTTCTATTTTTCTTCTTGACCTGCAAGACGACATCGAGAGAAGATAAACGTTGATATGCTCTTTAAATCCACAAAGTATAAAAAGGGTAGTTCTCTAGGCTTTACTTGATAGGACATGGCACTGGTAAAATACACCGGAGACGAATGCGTTCACTGTAAGCATATGGAACCGCTGATTCAGCGCTTAGAGCAGGAGTTAAAGCTAACGGTCATTCGGAAAGAGATATGGCACAATGCGCAAAACCAGGCTGAATTTAAACAGCGTGCAGCAGGAAAATGTCGAGGTATTCCATTCTTTTTTAATGAAGAAACAGGCTCATGGATCTGTGGAGCAACGAATTACGATAAGCTTAAAGAATGGGCTACAGGAAAATCTGTGTAGTTCATAGTCAAAATGTTTTTTTGTTGTTTTAACTTTCAACAACAACTGTCCTTATCGCAATGAAGCAAAAGGGGGTGAACATATATGTATCAACCATTGGTAACGATCAGAGAATCATCTCTGCAGAAACCTTCTTGGTTGCACATCAGGCCTCCTTCTCACCGATACCCTGAAATCAAAGCTATCCAGGAAAAATATAAGATTGCAACAGTCTGCCAAGAAGCACACTGTCCAAATCTAGCAGAATGTTGGAGCACAGGCACGGTAACGTTTATGGTGATGGGTGATACATGTACGAGAGGATGTCGATTTTGTCAGGTCAAGACTGCAAGAACAGGAAATCCTTTAGATCCTCAAGAACCTCAACAGTTGGTTAAGGCCCTTGCAGAGATGCGCATTTTTGATTATGTTGTGATTACTTCTGTTGATCGTGATGACCTTGAGGATCAGGGGAGCAGTCATTTTGCAGCCTGTATTCAGGCTATTAAACAATGGAACCCAAAGATGCTTGTTGAAGTCCTTATTCCTGATTTTCGTGGATCAGAAGCCTGTTTACAGCAGATTATCAATGCACGTCCTAATGTTATCGGCCATAACATTGAGACTGTCGAGCGGCTTCAACGAAAGGTGAGAGATGGCCGAGCGACCTATATCCAATCCTTACACGTTCTTGCGCACGTAAAAAAAACAGAACCATCCATTGTCACCAAGTCTTCGCTCATGTTGGGCTTGGGTGAACAGCCCGAGGAGGTTGTCCACACAATGAGAGATCTGAGAAGTCATGGTGTTACTATTCTTACCTTAGGTCAATATTTACAACCCAGTAAAAAACATCTTCCGGTTGTGGAGTATGTTCATCCTGAACAATTTAATCGATATCGAGAAATTGGTGAATCCTTGGGCTTTGCCTTTGTTGCCGCAGGGCCATTGGTTAGAAGCTCGTATAAAGCAGGAGAACTCTTCACGAAATATTATCTTCAAAGCGACCATCAAAACTTTTCACCGAAGCACGCTCAGCAAAACCAAAAAACAAACAACGAAGAAGAACATGCCGCGAACAATCCTTCAGCAATTTGCAGTTGAATTCCTCGAGATTTTGGATGAACTGGGAAATGCAGATGCAACCTTAGTTCCTACTCTCTCTGATGAACTCATCTTGCGGATCTATAAGACCATGGTATTGGCACGAGTTTTTGATGCAAAACTCCTTGCCTTGCAGCGTCAGGGTCGTATAGGCACGGTTGCCTCAGCAAAAGGACAAGAGGCATCTCAAATCCCAGTGATGGCTTGTTTGACGAAAGATGATTGGGTTATTCCTTCATTTCGTGAACATCCAGCAGCGATCTATCGTGGCCTTCCTTTACGGAATATCCTTCTTTACTCTGCCGGAGATGAACGTGGAAGCATGGTAGAAGGAGAACAGCATGATTTACCAGTTTCTATTCCCGTTGGGTCCCAGCCATTACATGCCGTTGGTATTGCCTGGGGAATGAAACTGAAGCAGCAAAGAACCGTTGCTGTAACCTTTTTGGGCGATGGTGCAACCTCTGAGGGAGAAGTTCATGAAGCAATGAACTTTGCCGGCAGATTTCAAGTTCCCTGCATTTTTATTTGTCAGAATAACCAGTATGCTATTTCAACACCACTGAGTAAACAAACTGCAGCACAAACTCTAGCGCAGAAGGCTATTGCCTATGGTTTTAATGGTATACGTGTTGATGGCAATGATGTTTTTGCCGTTTATACTGCAGTTCATGATGCAGTAGAGAATGCACGAATGGGTAAAGGTCCCAGCTTTATTGAATGCCTTACCTACCGGCTTCAGGATCATACGACATCGGATGATGCAAAGAAATATCGAAATCCTGAAGAAGTAAAGATTTGGGAAAAAAAAGACCCCATCGAACGTTTGCGGAAATGGTTACAAGCAACGAAAAAGTGGAATGATGAACAGGAACGCAAACTACAGTTTGACATCGAGCAACAAATTGCTGCTGAGATTGAGGCATTTGAGAAAATACCTTTACCAACACCAGCAGACATGTTTTCGTTTATGTATGCAACACTCCCTCCAATCGTGAAAGAACAACGTGAAACTTTTGAGAAAAAATGACCCTTCTGAATATGGTCGAAGCCCTTCGACAGGCACTACAGCAGGAAATGAAAGCTGACTCCAGTGTTTTAGTTTTAGGAGAAGATGTTGGCGTTGATGGCGGGGTCTTTCGTGTTACTGATGGCTTACAAAAAGAGTTTGGTGATGCCCGTGTTATTGACACACCATTAGCAGAAGCAGGCATTATTGGAACCTCGATTGGCCTTGCCATCTATGGATTTAAACCCGTCGCAGAGATACAATTTTCGGGTTTTTTATATCTCGGGATGAACCAATTGATCAATCATGCCTCTCGCATACGAAACCGGTCACGAGGAAAATTTACCTGTCCTCTGGTTGTACGAACTCCGTATTCTGGAGGCATTCGTGCATTGGAGCATCACTCAGAGAGTATGGAAGTCTTGTATGCTCATACTCCTGGATTAAAGGTAGTTATTCCTTCTACACCGTACCAAGCAAAAGGTCTGTTATTAAGCTCCATTAGAGACCCAGACCCCGTTATTTTCATGGAGCCGTCACGAGTGTACAGGGCTATTAAGGAAGATGTTCCCGTAGAAACATACACGATCCCTCTAGGACAAGCGCAGATGGTTACTCAAGGAAATGACCTAACCGTTATTGCCTGGGGTGCTATGTTGTGGATCACCAAAAAAGCACTTGAAAAAATGGGAAACAAATATGAGGTGGAGCTTATTGACCTTCGCACGATTTTTCCTCCTGATACTGAGACCATTATTCGATCAGTACAAAAAACAGGAAGATGTGTTATTGTGCATGAAGCACCTCGGTCCTTTGGTCCTGCAGGAGAGATTATTGCCCAGATCAATGAAAAAGCAATTTTTTCACTTGAAGCTCCTGTTGAACGCGTTACTGGGTTTGATGTTGTCATGCCCTTATACCGTAATGAGCTTACCTATTTACCTGATGAAGAAAGAATCATAAAAGCCATAGAAAAGGTTATGAACTTTTAAGACGCACTAAAGTAAACAAAAATAAACAAAAGAGATAAACGAAATACCATGGGATTTGAATTTAAATTCCCTGATGTTGGTGAGGGAATCACCGAAGGAGAACTGGTTGCTTGGAAAGTGAAAGAGGGAGATCTCGTTACAGAGGATCAGGTACTTGCTGAAGTTGAGACTGATAAAGCGGTTGTTGAGCTTCCCAGCCCTCGTCAAGGAAGAGTTATGAAACTTCATGCACAGGAAGGAAGCACGATTCATGTTAACGATGTTCTTGTTACGTTTGCCGAGCACCAAGAAACTATTTCCCAACCCATTTCTCAGCCAGTTCTTCAAAGTCCAGCAATACCGGAGTCAGAGGAACGAAAAGATCCTGGTGCTGTTGTTGGGCAGCTTCCTGAATATGAAGAACCATCACAACCAGCGCCATTTTACCTTAAGGATGGTCAAATCATTCGTACTTTTGAGGATTTCAAAAGGATTTTACCTCGTATCGATGATGGAACATTTGCCCATCATGTGAACGAACAGAAGAATGATTTTGCGAATTGGATAGAACAGAGTCTGCATCAAAAACAAGCAGCAGACATAATCAGAGGTATGAAAACAAAACAAGCAATCGTGGAGTACTTATCTGGTGTAACATCGATGGTTAAGGCAATGCCTGGCGTCCGAAAAGAAGCAAAAGAAAAAGGCATTGATGTAAGCAAGGTTAAGGCGACAGGAAAGCATGGTCAGGTAACAAAAGAGGACCTTACTGCAGGAGAAAACAGGAGAGTTTCAGCAGCAGATTCTACAGAAGATAAAATACCAGCGTCTGAAAAGAAGGGAGTAACGATCAAAGAACGTGAGTATGATCTGTATGGCTATATTGAAACCATGCCGCTGAAGGGCATTCGAAAGATCATTGCTCAGAGAATGATGGAATCACAGCAAAAAACAGCTTCGGTAACTCACTTTGATGAGGCAGACATTACCCAATTAGTGGAAATCAGAAAATCCTTGAATGCAACACTTGGAGATAAGCAGATCCATCTTACCTTTCTTCCTTTTATCGTGAAATCGGTTATTGCAGTACTCCAGAAACATCCTTCATTAAATGCCGAGATTGATGATGCTACCCAGCAAATTATTTTGAAGAAATATTATAACATAGGTATTGCAACCGATACGCCCTATGGATTGGTAGTACCTGTTATTAAGATTGCAAACAACAAATCTCTCCTTGAACTTGCCCAAGAGATAACTAAACTCCATGATTTGGCACAGAACAGAAAGCTTGATCCCGCTGATATGATGGGTGGAACCTTTACTGTTAGTAATGGAGGTTCTGTTGGTGGAAAACTTGCAACGCCTATTCTCAACTATCCTGAAGTAGCCCTGCTTTGGATAGGAAGACTTGAAGAGAAGCCCGTCGTTAGCGATGGTGCTATTGTTATTCGAAAATGTCTTCCCCTTTCTCTTACCTTTGATCACCGCTTAATTGATGGGGCAGAAGCAGCACGCTTCATGAATGACCTTATCAAATCATTGCAAGAGCCGTATTGGATGTTCCTCGGATAAGCAGCGTATGTTTACTCCTCTCTTTCCCGTGCTTCTCCCGTCATTCCCCCTTTCCATGGTCTTCGCGATTCCCACCTTGCTATCCATTCCTGTGGAGATACTGTAGTTATGGTGTACCTTCTGTTCACTTGATTAAATCGAAGCACTTTTCTATCCCATGTCTTTGGATCTTGTCCAAACACGTATCCCCAATTCGTTTCAAAGGTGGGGGTTGTCTGCTTTTTTAAGATGAGCAAATCAACATAGTTGGGATAATGTTTCTCCCAAAATGAATCGAAGTCTTTGTAAACACTACCAAGAAGATCTCTTAGTGTACGATAACTGCTGAGTACCTCTCGCATATCCCAAACTTCTGTCTCTTTTTGTGGTCTCAGATCACATGCACGAACAATCTCACCCGTATCTCTTCTCTCAAAGTAACTCGGTTCTGCTATATTTCCGTTATAACTTGCGTAGACGATCTCAAATCCCATTTGTGTTAATGCAGTTGGCGAAATATGATCGGTGTCTACCGCAGCATGAATACTATAACCTCCTGGCTTTGTGAGATTCCAGAGAAGGGCAAACATCTCAGTAAAGACTCCTTTCATGGTTGCTCCTTCTAAACCATCATGTATATCACTGACACCACTCTGTTCTGCACCACTACCAAAAACCCAGTTGGTAACGGTAAAATCGTACTGTTGTGGAAATACTTGATGATAGTTTGCTAAGGTCACTAATCTTTTTTCGTTAGGCATATCAAACCAACCAAGATCAGCATCTTGGTAATGAACCGTTGCTCCTAATGGGGTGAGAAGCTGATCAAGAACTGTTCCCCCAATTTCAGCAACAGCAATGCCCTCAAAAACTCGTTGTTCCAATATTGCTCGGGCAAGCAATTTACGAACACCCTTTTCAGTTGCAAACTTCTGTTCATACCCTTTTTCCGTTTCGTTTTGGCGCTCTGCTCGATAGCTCTGTGCACTTGCTGTTAATGATGCATACTGTTCTTCAGTAAGTGGAAGAAAGGAAAGTAAAGCTCCTAACACATTTCGATACGATGTTGGCTCGTTCCATTGCGTTACTCTATTTCTTCTTTTTTCTTCATAATCATAATGAGAAGCGATTTCGAAAACCGTACTAGTATCATGCTTAGAACCCAGAAGCTTGATAAGTGATCGGTAGCGGTGCATGCCTGCATATTCTGTTGGTTCTCGGGCTCTTTCTTTTATTCCTACGTCTTGGTCCATTGTCATCACTGTTGTAGAGATACGTGCGAACTATTTATACTTTAGTTATAAAAAAATTTATAACAAAAGAGAAAAACTTATATAGCATGTACGCTTCACTATCAGGATGATCGTCGATGATTTGAAAGAAATAGGCCTTTCAGCAAATGAAGCAAAAATCTATATAGCCCTCTTGGGATTAGGCCCTTCTACTACGGGTCCGCTTATTAAAAAGACAGGACTTTACCGGGTTATGGTTTATGACACCCTTGAAAAACTCATACGATTAGGACTGGTTAAGTATTCTCTGCAGAAAAACAGAAAACATTTTGAAGCTGAAGATCCACAACAGCTCTTTGCTTTCCTTCAACAAAAAGAAATAGTGGCGAAATCAGCAGTGAGTTATTTGATGAGTATTCGACGCAAGGTGCCATTGGAGCAAGGGGCTTTTGTGTATGAGGGTTGGAAGGGAATCAGGGCAGCACAAGAGAACTATTTCAAAGCTATGAAATCAGGAGCTGGTGGGGAATATCTCATGGTCGGCGCTTCACGAGAACTGCATAAAAAATTAGATGCATTTTTTAATGATTTCCACGAACGAAGATCCAAGATGAAAATTCCTGCACGATTATTATTCAATGAAAACAACAAACACTTTGGGAAATTGAAACGGAAATACAGACCAGTACACATTCGATTTATGCCCCAACGAATCGTTACTCCTTCATGGGTTTCAACCTACAAAGATATGACCTTGATTGGTGTAGCAGAAGATACGCCTATGGCATTTTTCATCAAAAATACTGCGGTTGCCGAAAGTTATCGCCAATACTTTTATTTTATGTGGGCGCAGAGCAAACCATAGACTTATCTCGTGGTTGTTTCTGCTCTTTTGATCCTGATGATATCATAAACGACGGCGCAAAGAAATATGATCTGAAGTATGATAAAAATGATATCTCCTATGAGCAAGCTGTAAACCTCAAGGCAAACACCACCAAAGATGTAGTACAGATCCTGCATCTTTCGTTGTTTGGTAAGGATGCCCAGCGTAATGAACACTATTCCCAAAGCACCGATGATTTTAAAAAGACCAAGCATACCTTTATCAAATAAGAGGAATATATAAACATTCGTTTCTCATGACAATGCAAAACGGATTTGGAACCGTAAAAGATCCAGGCGGAAAATTGGTAAAGGTAAAACTTTCTTATACAGGGGTCATTGAAGCCATCGAGATTACCGGTGATTTTTTCCTCTATCCAGAAGAAAAGCTTCTGATTATTGAAAAGTCACTGAAAGGAATCCCATTGAAAAAAGAGCAAATCACAAATCATCTGTACGAAATTATTCGACAAGAAAAAATCCAACTGATCGGAATGACGGTTGAATCAATAACGCAGGCGATACTGGAGGCAGGATCATGCACTGGCGATTTATCCCCTTAAGCACGCAAACTGCTGCACTGAATATGGCTATAGATGAGGCAATCCTTACTGCGATCGCCGATGGCAAATCACCTCCCACACTAAGAATCTATCAATGGAAGCCAAGTGCTGTCTCTATCGGTTGTTTTCAGGGCATGCAGGAGGAAGTCGACATTTCGAAATGTAAGGCTGCCGGAGTTCACTGCGTGCGAAGGATTACTGGTGGAGGAGCTGTTTACCATGACTATGACGGAGAGTTGACCTACAGTATTCTTGCCCCAGAAGCGCTGTTTCCCAAAGATATTACCCAATCCTATCATCTTATCTGTGGTTGGATTGTAGACGCTCTTGCTCTCATTGGATTAGAGGCTGCATTTAAGCCGATTAATGATGTTATTGTTCAGGGTAAAAAGATCAGCGGAAATGCACAAACCAGAAGAAGAGGTGTTGTCCTGCAGCATGGGACTATTCTCTATACGGTTGATGTTGCGAAGATGTTTTCACTCTTAAAAGTACCCAATGAAAAGATTCGTGATAAGATGATTGCAACGGTTCAGGAGCGAGTTACCTCTGTTAGTAATGTTGCTCCAAAGATAAGCAAGGAAGAGCTCTATCATGCGCTCAGAGAGGGATTTTTGACTGGTAAATCTTATACACCGGGAACATTAAGCGTCGACGAATTAACGCACGCCAAACGCTTAGTGCAGGAGCGTTATCAGAACGACAATTGGAATTTTAGTCGATAAGAAGAAGGATTTCCTCAGTAGTATAGACAAGTACTTTTTGTTGTTTCTTGAGAAGTTTATCGTTAGACCACAGAGGACAGCCACATGTTAACGCCAATGCAAGAAAATCGACATCATACATTAATTCTGTGCTCTCCTGTAGCGGAAGTTCTTGAGCGATTTTTGCGATAGCAGGTAAGGCTGAGGCGTACCATTTCAAAGGAACAAAATTCACTTTTGCGGTGAGTTCCTGTTTCATCTTTTGAAATTCAGGATTACTTACCTGTACTTTTTTTTGCAGTTGGTCTTCATATTTTTGTAATTCAACAAAGCCAAACACTGGTGATACGAGTCTTACGTTATTCTCTTGAATAACCCGCTGAAGGACAGAAGTTTTCCAAAAATAGGTAAAGATAACATTTGAATCAATGACGAATAACATCATAGCCATCCTTTCTTTTGGAGTTCCTTTAACCGTTCTCTTCTGTTTGGCTTAACAAGCTCAATAGCCCATTCGCTTATTTCATGGTCCTTTTTTACCTGTTTGAGCATTTTCTCTTTCCATTCAAGTTGCTCGACTTTTTCGAGTATTGTTTTTCGAATAAAGCCAGACCAATTCATTTCTGGAAATTGTTTCATTTTTTCTTTGACATCCTGTGGGAGAGATAAGGTTACGCTTACCATCTTATATGTCCTCCTGATATACATTCGTTAATTATTCGACCGGTTCCGAATAAATGCTTATGTAAAAAAACATAATTACGTTAAATTATTTAAATCTATCTGCTTACGCAACATTTTTATAATCCTCATTCATTCTCTTCTCTTCCTTGAAAGATATAATAGAGGACAATAGTTTTTAATATGTTTTTTCCTCCATTATATGAATGATTTCACGGGAATTAGTCTCGGAGGAGTCAATGAAAGTTTTGATTGAGAAAGATAACCAGGAGATTGAAATTACCAAGGCATGCACTGGCTTTGAACTTCTTGCACAATTAAGTATTGTTCCAACGACCGTCTTGATTGTTCGTAACGGCGAAATCGCTTTTCCTGAAGAAAAACTTGCTGAAACTGATGACGTTAAGCTCCTGTCGGTAATCTCCGGCGGATAAGGTGACGTATGCAATGCACAAAATGTCCAAGGAATGCAGTCTATAGGGAAAATCACCATCTGCTCTGTAAAACTCATTTTTTTGATTATGTTAAGACAAAGGTATTCAGAACAATAAAACGATATCAATTATTCACGAAAGGAGATAAGGTTTGTGTGGCAACCTCTGGTGGAAAAGACTCACTTGCATTACTCTATCTCATTCGGCAATATGCAAAAGATCATCCACTACATTATTTCGCACTTGCCATTGATGAAGGTATTCATGATTATCGTGAGCGGACATTACAAGATCTCAAACAGTTTTGTACCCAGTATGATATTCCCCTCCATATCGCTTCGTTTCAAGAGGCTTTTGGTTCTCGTTTGGACGAATTCCAGGAACGTGCCTATACAGAGAATGGAAAAAAACCATGCACCGTGTGCGGTATTTTCAGACGAACATTACTCAATCGTGCAGCGCGTGAATTAGGCGCAACAAAGATAGCAACAGGGCACAATCTTGATGACGAGTCACAATCTTTTCTGATGAACACTTTATTGGGAAATATGCGTCATAATGCTGCATTAGGCCCGGTAACTGGATTAACAACGAACAATAAATTTGTGCAACGTGTGAAGCCGTTATATTTTGTATCTGAACGAGAGACGAAATTATTTTGCTACTTGAAAGGATTCCAAATTGAATTCAGCGAATGTCCAAATATCCATCTTTCTTTCCGTGCTTCTATTCGGGATAAACTCAATGAGCTTGAGGCTCAAGTTCCCGGGGTTAAGCATAGTATTGTCAATTCTTTTTTAGAGGTCCTTCCACTTTTGAAAACAACCTATCAGCATGAAAAACCATTTTCTTATTGTCAGGAATGTGGTGATGCTTGTGCTAGAGAGATTTGCAATGCCTGTAAACTGGTGAAAGAGCTCCATCTCAAGCTCATTACATGAATGCTTTTTTTGATGAGCTTATTGCATGGATTAAGGTAGCTCAACCAACAAGAGGGGAGCTTGAAGCCAAAAAGTTACTCCTCTGCCGAAAACACAGCATGCGACGAATTCCAACGACCATTGAAGTTTATCTCCATGCTTCTGATGCTGATGGTGTTCTTATTCGGCCGTATGTTCAGACAAAACCTACCCGTACTGGCTCTGGTGTTGCTGTTGTAGCTACCATGACCAAGCCATTTAACTGTCCCCATGGGAGTTGTACGTTTTGTCCTGGAGGGTTAAACAGTTTTTTTGGTGATACTCCTAAAAGTTACACCGGAAGAGAGCCGAGCACTATGCGAGGAAGAAGAAATGAGTATGATGCCTATCGTATTGTTTTTAATCGCCTTGAGCAGTACATTCTTCTTGGCCAAAATCCAGATAAAGTAGATCAGATTATCATGGGGGGTACCTTCACTGCCTTCCCCTTAGCCTATCAGCAAGACTATGTTTATTATTCTTTTAAAGCCTATAATGATTTTTCCCAGTTATTTTATGAAAATGGAGTCCTCAATTTGTCTGCATTCAAAGCCTTCTTTGAGCTGCCTGCCTCTCACAATGATAAGCATGATCAGTACCGTGAACAAAGAATTACCGAGAAGATTCTGGCCATTAAAGATAAAGAAAAAAAAACATTGGAAGAAGAGCAAACAATAAACGAAAATTCTTTTATTCGATGCATCGGACTAACCATAGAGACTAAACCAGACTGGGCTTTTGCTGCACAGGGCATAAAACTTCTTGATCTTGGCGCAACCCGAATTGAACTGGGTGTACAAACGATTTATGATGAAGTTCTCAAAAAAGTTAACCGTGGTCATACCCTTGCAGATACAAAAAAGAGTATTGCAGATCTCCGTGATTTAGGATTCAAATTAAATTTTCATATGATGCCTGGTTTACCGGGGAAAGAGGGAAAACGCTTGAGCAAAGAAGAGGATCTTGTCAGTTTAAAGACCCTTTTTACCGATGAGGCATATCAGCCAGACATGCTTAAAATCTACCCTTGTTTAGTTATGCCAGGGACAGCACTTGAACGAGACTACAAAACAGGAATATTCCAACCATTAACGACTCCTGAGGCAGCAGAGCTGATTGTTGAGGCAAAACAATTCGTCCCTGAATATTGTCGTATTATGCGTGTTCAGCGTGATATTCCAACCTATGTTACTGAGGCAGGTGTTGATAAAACTAACCTTCGACAGTATGTTGATCAATTAGCCAAGCAACAAGGTATACGATGCCGATGTATCCGTTGCCGAGAAGCAAGAACTCTTGCTATCAACGCAACTCCCCAACTGATTATACGGGAATATAACGCAAGTAAAGGTAAGGAATTTTTTATCAGTATAGAAGCAGAGGATAGCTTATTGGGGTTTGTTCGATTACGCTTGCCTCCACGATCTTTACATTCTGCTATTACGTTACAGAGCGGGCTTATTCGAGAACTCCATGTCTATGGAAGTGCCGTAGCAATAGGAACGCGAGAAACAGCAAAGGTACAGCATAAAGGTATTGGAAAACAGCTTATGGCAAAAGCTGAAGATATTGCAAAAATACAGGGAAAGAAAAAAATGGTTGTCATTAGCGGTATAGGTGTTCGCGAATATTATCGTAAATTGGGTTATGAACGAGAAGGCCCGTACATGGTCAAATGGTTATAATGATTGTTGAGCAGAAACGGCATGGACAGGCTCTATGAATTCTGAAAGTATCTTCCATCTCTAATATTTGCTTTAATTTTCTCAGTACTTTTTAAACCAGAAACTGGACGACCAATTCTTGCTTCAAGGAGAGCATTTCCCTGAGGAGTTGTTTGCAGCCATTCGTTGAAATAATGAAAGTTCTTCCAGAGGCTAGGATCATAGCCAATGCACTGTTCAAGTGTTTTTGGTATTTCATGGGAAGACCTTTGCAACAGGCCATGTAAACGGGCTATCTCATCTATGGTTGTTGATTGAAGCTCTCGTGGAATCACAGCAACGAATGCAGAGGGGGATAAATAAGGTAAAATTCCTTCTTCATTTGGTCTTGCTATAACATCTGTTCCCGTCCCCTTCTCTCCATCAATCATTACCGACATGCTGTTAGTAAATTCACAACCAAAACCATTTTGAGCAAATAGCTCTACGGGAATGACTACACCTCCTTGAAATCGCGGATACCAGTTCATGATCATTAAATCAGCACGATCAAGCGTGCCATAAAGCTCTGCTGGATTAATACCACTGACAACTCCTCCGGGAACAAGACCATAGGTGGCGATAGATCCTAATTTTGCTGCGGTTATTGTGGCAAATTGTTCATAGGTTCTCCAGGCTTTTGCAGATGCCTGACTATCGATACTATGAACCACAAATTTGCCTGGAAATGCTCCTTCTTTTTCTCTTCGCGCAAAAAATTCTTCTGCGAGAGTTCGTTCATCATTAATCCTTAGCACTTCATTTCTCCCAGAATCATTTCTCTCATAAGAAAATGACCGTTCATAATTTCCAGCAATTGCTCGAGCTAGTTCTTCAGGGTTTCTGGATTGTTCGCCAAATCTAAATCGTTCTGGATGGTTTAATGCTTCGTGTACATAGAGCGGGTCATAAAGAGCTTTCTTCCCTAATAACGTGTTGAGAAATACGACTGCTTCTTCTCGAGTAAAACGAACACCTTCACAAAAAGCAACAACACCTTCCATTGAATGATACCATGACAACCCTTTATCTTTGTCTAATGTGGTTCCAGAAAATCTCTCTAGTTCTTGTTCAATTTCTTCAGGTGAAGAATCAAAGTGGCCTTTATATCCGACGAACATTGCACGTATGAGTTGTTCATGGTCGAATCGTTGCTTGTCTTTAGGAACATCATCCCATCTCAAAACAGTTTTCGTCTCTTCAAGGAATTGCTCATACGCCCTAAGGATAGAAGAAGCTATGGATGGAGCGTCATAAGAATCTCCTGGGTTAGGCAATTGACCAATTCTCTCGGCATAACCATACGCAAGACCACTAACTCTTTCACGGTCACGCCAAGTTTCGTGCTTCTTAAAGCCGATATCTCTCCAAATGAGCATTGACAAGAGGAGAGTCACTTCCTTTAAATAATTTACTTTTTCTCGTTCTTTTTTACAAAAAGCCTTTTTTTGACAAACGGACTATTTTTTTCCTTCTTTTGTTGAATGGATGGCACAAAGAGTCTTCTTATCCAAAATGTAATCCACCAAGCATTTGTAGAAGTTAATGAAGAAGGAACTGAGGCGGCTGCTGCAACAGCAGTTGTTGTTGGAATTGACTCAGTAGGACCAAGAATTCCAATGTTTAGAGCAGATCATCCATTTATCTTTATAATTCAGGAAAAAGAAACAGGAAATATATTATTCTTAGGTAGAGTTGTTGATCCAACAAAAGAGAAGGAATAAATAACTAACACGTCCTACTCACGTTATCGCGGCGCTAGACTTTTTCGAGTGAGCAGACTTTTTCCTAATATCTGGAAGCCCAGTTTCCATAATTTTGTCTCTTTCATAAGAAGCTGAAGAATAAACTTACTAGGGAAATCACGATCATGTTTTTCAATAATTGCTTTGGTACTTTCATTGTTAAAGATACGAACCAACTCATCGCACTGTTTGGTTGTCATAGTGTTCATGGCTTGCCTCATTTTTAAACTGATCCAGAGATCCTTCCCTAATTTTTCATTAAATCGTTTCTCATACGTTTCTGGATTTTCTGCAAGATACGAGCCTGCAACCAGACCATAGATAATCCCACCATAGGTTGTTGCCTTCACCTGGGTAGCTGCATCTCCAATGAGGAAAACATTCTTCTTTCGTAAACGCTGTTTTGGGTTGTAAAGGGGAACAATGCCACTCTGATCTTCAAGAATTTTACAGCCTTTGAGAAGCGTTTTATACGCGCCTGCTACCTTTGTTCCGATCACACCAACTCGTGCAACATGTTCGTCTTCAGGAACAACCCAGGCAAATTCTCCTTTTCCCAGATGAACTTCGGTAACGCCCATTTCTCCATGGTAACGTGCTCTTGCTTGTAGTCCCGAGAGAAACTGACGCTTTCCATAAAGCCCTGCTGTTTTCGCTACCGTACTTTTTGGGCCATCTGCACCAACAACCATTTCAGTTGTAAAATTTCCTTGAGACGTTTTGATGACGGTTTTACCATCTTTTTTGTAACCATCTTTATAGCCTAGGAATTTATGTCCTGTTAAAAGTTTTGCACCATTGTCAAGTGCTTTTTCCATAAGCCACTGATCAAATTTAGCACGGTCCATCACGATGTTTTCTTTGTCAAGATGAATATCAACAGATTTGCCATTAGGAGACACTAATCTGAAAGTATGGATTCGACTTACTTCAAGATCTTTTGGTAAAGAAACATTTCGATAGATAGAATTCGTCACAATACCCGTACACGCAACCGGATATCCAACACGTTTATGCTCTTCAAAAATAGTCACATCAGCATCAACCTTGCTGGCATAATGGCACCCCGCAGGACCGGCTCCGATAACTGCAATCATAGGTCTAACACAAGGTTGTTGTTTTATAAATCTTATGAATCATTACAAGAGGGAAACGCTTAAAATTAAGAGAGCAACATTAATGCCATAGATAAGCATACACACTAGACAGAAATTCTTGATCCTAAAAAAGGAAATAAAACCGAGATATATTGAAACAACTACAGTAATCAAGCTCACTGGAACAATCAACAGGGGATAACTCCACGTAAGAAATAATATAAGACTGTATACCATAAGCCCGTAAACCCCATTAGATATGCCAAAAATCCGTCCATACGGACTTTGAAATGCTTTGGTACAAGATATTTGCTCAGCAAGATCACACAATGCTTTGTATGGCTTTTTTGACCATTTTTTTCGAGCATGATACTCAACCCAAAGCGCATACGCTGATAGCAGGAAACCAAGAACGGAAATCCATTGGATAGCTTGTGTTACTTGTACCATGGTTACATGATTAAGGTTCTTGTACCATTATCCAAATGTAAAGGCACTGAGAACAAATCCTTCTTGTTCTGCTGTTAAGATGAGCAGATGCATGTCCCACTCATTACTCTTGATAACATTGTATAGTCTTGGCTCACTGACGAGAATAAATGCAGCATCGGTGTCATTGGTGAACTGGACGTCTTCACCAGCCATTGTTTTTGGCAATGGATGATTATCAAAACTGACAAAAACTCTTACTGGATTTCCATTTTCTAAAGGCATTGCAACAAAATTTACCGAGCTCGCTTCGTAGTCTAAAAGTAATGAACCATTCTTTTCGCTACTTTCAAGGTTTTCTGGGTTGCTCTTCCACAGACCACTAAGGTAAATGGTATTTTTTCTCGTGGTTGATGGAAAGGTGTAATTGATCATTTGGTTACGCTGTAGTCCCTCATCGTTTCCTATATTCTGTCCACGGGGGATAGCAAAGTCATAGCCCGTATAGAGTTCTGGAGTACCTCTTTTTTGAGGTGTTAGATCTTGAACGTTGGTACTTTCATCAAGCGAAACACCGGTTTCTGTTAAAAGTTCTCGGATCTTCTCTTCAGTTTCATCGTATGAGCCTTCACCGATATGATCATACCTGATAAAACCATCAACATCAATAAGATACTTGTGTGGCCAATATCTATTTTGATATGCACGCCATGTTTTATAATCATTATCAAGCACAACAGGGTATTTAATGCCGTATTTTTCAACAGCTATCCTTACATTTTCATATTCTTTTTCAAAGGCAAATTCAGGTGTATGGACACCGATGATGACCAGACCTTTATCACCATACTTTTGATTCCACGCATTGAGATGTGGTAAGGTTCTGATACAATTGATACAGGTGTAGGTCCAAAAATCAACAAGCACTACTTTATTATCTAAATCTGAAATCTTTAGCCCATCCTCAGTGTTAAGATACCCTTGTATCCCTACTAATTCTGGTGCACGTTGATATTGTTTCTCTTTTTCTACAATTCTCTTTGCTCTTTCATTCTCATCTTCAAGAGATTCTATGGTGCTGTTGAGTTCAGTAGGATTTTTTACAATTCGTTGTTCTCCTTTATCAACGAGTTCTATGCTTCCCTCCTCGGTTGTTAGGGTGCTTGCTCTTTGATGTTCAATAGCGTAAATGATAGCGATGATGGATAGAACGACTATGCCCAACAAAATTGTTTTTTTTTGCATTGTTATTTTTTCAAAAATCTATTCTTTTTTTACGGCAATTGAAGCAAGGTATGACAAAAATCCTGGAAGGATGGGAAGTACACAAGGGCTGAGGAAGGAAACAAGACCAGCGAAAAAGGCAATACCCAAGGTTACTGATGCTCCTGAGTCGAGGCTTAGTGTCGAGGATTCAAGCCTTAAGAGAACGTCTGATGCAAGCGCAAAGTTGGCTAACTTGCCCAATTGATTCGTAAACACAAGAATACCTACGCCAATGAGGATAATCCCAAAAAAGATCTGGAGGTATTTCAGCCAAGGATTAACTGTTTGTAAAAGGGATTGTGCTTTATTGGTAAAAAGTCCAAGGAGTAAGAATGGCAAGCCCAAGCCGAGGGAATAGGCGAGAAGCAGAAAGAATGCTCCAGTAGGCTGTGTTATAGCTAAAGTAAGTACAGCTCCGAGCACAGAGCCTACACACGGAGTCCATCCAATGGCAAATGCAGCCCCAAACAGAAAAGAGGTAAGATAGGCAGACTGAAATCTTTTTTTGACTAACAATTTGTGCTCAGTATTGAGGAAAGGAATGCTGATGAGCCCCAATAAGGAGATGCCAAAGAGTATGATAATAATGCCGCCAATGCGACCGAGCCATTGCTGTGTTTCATAAGCAAAGCTTACGAGAACACTTTGTAACAATGCCCCAAGAAGTGAAAATATCAGAGAAAATCCAAGGACAAAAAAGACGCTACAAAAAAAAATAGTCCAGTTTCGTTGTGATGCCATGGTCATCTTTTGACTTCTTCTCTTAAAATTTAAATCAGTTTTATAGCAAAGGACACTAATAATCGTAACTTTATGTCCTTTGCTTATTAGGAAAAGACATACAAATTATTACGAAAATTAATGTCTTTGAGTATAAATAAGTCTAAATAATCACTCCCTATAGTGAATTCATTTATAAGGTTTGTGAACGAAAGATTTACTGTATTTTCTCTTTCGTGAATCCATTAAATTGGATAATCCGTTTATGCTTACCTTGTAATATCATTTCCACAACTGGAAGATAGACGACCATGGTGTTTACGATGGCATAACCAAACCATGTTGTAATAGCAAGAATAACCTGCTTCTGATCAATGTTTTCTGGTAATTTTTTTCCTTTTTCTGAAACGCCGTAACTCAGTTGATCAGTATGGAGCTTTTCAGCAGAGGGCGGTAGATAAGAACGTTTAGTTACCCTCCATCGTGACTTTGAAGTATCTTTTTTTATTTGCTCGATATGTCCCTTTCTTTTAAGACTAAGAAGATTTTTTTTGAGCAAATAGTCACTCAGATTAAGCATTTTTGCCAATGCTTCTTCTTCTTCTACCCCTGAAATAAGCTTCTTAAGCAGGAGTATCTCATCTTTTTGTAAAGTAAAGAGATCTTGCAGTCCAGTCTTTTTTTTCATAGATCCATTCTTATACTGAAGGACATCACCAGTATAAAGATCAACAAGGATGTCAAACTCTTTTGTTTCAGAGGAAAACCCTAACAATTTCTTTTCTTTTCCCCTAATCTGAAGTTTCAGCAATGGAAAAAACATTGTTGTTATCGATGCAACTTCTTCTTTTTTTGATGGGAACAAGCTAATCTTTTTTCTATTTTTTTCGATAGTTTCATGTATTTCTTCTTCGCTAAAATTTTGCTGAACATACCGATAACTTTTTTGCTGAGAAACATTGAAACTACCCTTATCAATCTCAAATTTCTTTTTCTTTTCTG
The DNA here is from genome assembly GCA_016187565.1 of Candidatus Woesearchaeota archaeon. Taxonomy (NCBI): domain Archaea; kingdom Nanobdellati; phylum Candidatus Woesearchaeota; species Candidatus Woesearchaeota archaeon. The sequence continues at coordinate 28,741 of JACPJR010000008.1, read as the reverse complement.
TGGGAAGTAGTGGTTGATATGGCTGCATAAGCTCTTTTATTTCTCCTTCGGTTAGTGTTTTATGGCGGCTGAGAAGCCATTGCGTCTGGAAATCGGTAATATCCATTTTTTCATCAGGAGAGAAGAGAAGAAAATGTCCCTGCTGCATGCTCGCAAGAGTCTTGATATCAAGAGAAGTTCCAAAACTTTCTAATGATTCTTTTACTTTTTTTCGATCCTGCTCGGTTGTTAATCTTCCCAAACACCATGTTGAGAACTGAGCAAATGCTTTGTAATCAATGTCTCCTGGATTTTGTGTTGCAACAAGACAACCAATACCATACTTTCTGGCTTGCTTAAAGAAAAGCTTCAAACTTTCTTTTGCTGCGGTTTGTTTCATCCCTGCAGGTAAGTAGGGAGCAATCTCATCAAGACAAAAGAGAAGCTGCAGCTCTTGTGAGGGATGGTGCAGCATCCATCGATAAAGTTCCATGACAAACGTTGTTATAAAAAAGTCTTTTTCCCGTTCATTTACGAGATGATTTAGATAAATAACACTGATCTGATTTTTGTTCATAAAGAGATCAATGCTTAAGGGAATGCCATGCGTTAAGAGTTTAGCACTAGGGCTGAGCAGTGTTGTTTTTAACTTCTTGATGAGTGTTTTAATTTCTGCTTCTGAACAAAGTGTTTCCTCTTGAAGGGCTTCTTGTTGATCTAACAGGAGGTCAATGAGCTCAGAAAGTTCTGTAATTGTCTGATGCTTCGTCTGGTTACTTAATACCTGACGCAACAAAGCTGCTGCAGTTTGATACTTCTCCGAGGAGGGGGTATAACCTAAAAGATTGATGAGATTTGCAACAGACACGTTCAATAATTGTTCATCATATTCCTGAGTTTTGGGAACGACAAATGGGCTTATACGAAGGGGGAGTCCAATTTCTGCACCTGGCGTATAAATTCGTACTGAAACATTACTAAACGGTATTAATGAATCCTGAGATCGCCCATTTTTCTGAACCTCTTCAAGACTTGCCTTAAGCCCAAGTGAACTGAGATCTCCCTGCAGGTCAAAAACAATACTCGGAATTCCTTGAAGGGCTGCTTCTTCAATAATTCCTTTGAGGAGAACCGTCTTTCCACTTCCACTTCCTCCAAGCGCTACCAGATGTTTCTGTAATGTTTTGCTTTGTAATGTAAGCAATTCATTTTTTCGTTTTCCAATAACGATCTCCATACAACCTTTAATAAAATCCATCTATTTATATGCTTTGGTTTACACGAGACATTTTATATTCTGCGCAAAAAGACCAGATAATGACGAATTTGACAATGAGGCATATTCCTAGCAAAATCTTCTTATAATTTAGGTCATGTGAAAAAATTCTGTCACAACGATTTAATACAACTGATTAATTTAATACCTCATGCATGACGTAAATATGTGGTTTATCCCCTTTACTACAAGATCTGGAACAAAGAATCAGGGTGTTTCTTCTAAAGTTAAATCTCTTTCTGAGTTAGTGCTTATTCTTATTCTATAAACCCCTTGTCTACGGTGACTCTTATGCATAATCCATCTCTCTCTCAACACGACTATCTTCCAGATAGCGATCAACATAACCAAATGAGTGCAGCATTTGTAGGTCTTGGTAATATGGGATCTAAAGTACACTATCTCGCTGGCCAGCCCTCAAACGGATTTCCAACAGCGAGAAGAAGAATCTGTTTTAGATATGGCATAATTAGACCGGATGATATTACGTTAACAAATCTAACCTTTTTAGTAGAGAGAGAATTCCTTGAGCAAGGCACTACCTTTTTTGTTGCCGGTGATGCTAAAGATGAAAGAACATTGAAAGAAATCGTTGGTGATGGATTTCATGTGTATAATGAAAAGGACTTCGATCCTAGCCAATTAGAAGTAGATCTTTATGTAGACTTCACGTATAATGCAAAGGATTTTGTAGAAAGAGTAAGAAGAGCTAATCGGAATATACCCGTAATTGTTCAATCAAATAACTATGGATATGGAACATTGTATGTGCCACCTCTTAGAGAAACAAAAAATCAAAAACCAGAGGGAGTATATAGGGCTGCAGACTGTTCGTTGGGGGGTACGATTCCTGTTTTAGCCCTCTTAAAACAATTTTTCGAAGAATGGTATATTCATTTTGTTACCGATAGAAACGTTGGTAAAGGACCAAAAAGCGAATTTGATAACACGTTCTACTTTACTGATTCTTATGGGAGAAGAAAAAGTAATGAATTTAGTTTACTTACCGGTGTAAGCACCGTCACTACATTTGTGAGTTCTCCGATGACACATCCATTTTATATTGCGACGATTTCAGGAAAATTGAGAGAAGAAGAAATCGAAGCCGAGTTTAAATCTTTGACTCAGTTTGAAAAGCATGGTTACTTCAGCCCTCTTTTAGAAAATAACAGTTTAGTTTGTATTTCTACGGAGGATAGTACTGCACCTTATCATCTCCCTCCTGAACCTCCTGACATAAGAGCATTTTCGTCTCAATATCCAGATTTTCCTTGTCGGCCACCTATTGTTTACTTTAGGAGGTCACACACAAGACGAGGAGCTATGGCTTCGTTTACCATCGGGTTTGACGTAAATATTGCAGCTACAGTAAATAACATTCAGGTAATGGATGCTATCAGTACATATGCTCTCAGTACATAAGATGTCAACTTCTTTAAACCAGTTAGCATAAACATAAACAACGAAAAACCAAAAAATTTATATAAAACAATGATAAAAGTATTTCTCATGAGCAGTAGTTGTTTGCTTTGGACTATTGAATGTGACGAGCGCATGCTACTGCTACCTATCGTGGGATAACCAAGACTTGTGTGATGTTTATTTGTTTTCGGGGTCTTGGAACATTTCATGGTTGTCTGAGTTCTGAAAGCATATAACATCATGCAGGCTAGATAACAGTCTAAAAGGCACAGAATAGCTAAACTTGGCATAACATTTATAAATCTAGGCAAGGTGAGGTCAAAAATGACATCGATAACCCAACAGATCTGGAAAGAGATAGACGAAGATGTTATCGTACGAAGCGCGTTAGCAAAAGGCATAATCAGCCTTAAAGGTCTTGCCATCTATTTGATGAAGCATAAGGGAGTAGAGGCAACGCCTGATGCCGTCATTAGTGCTATCCGACGTTATCGAGAAGAACAGCCTCTTGAAAAGACTTTTGAAAATGCACGCCACATGCTTGCAAAATCAGATGATATTCGTATTACCAGCAATATTGTTAGAATCTGGTTTGAAAAAACAAAACAGATTCAGGATATTTTGCCCAAGGCATTTTCTTTAATAGATTATGACAAGGGAGAAATCTTCCTCATCATCCAGGGAGAGCAGGCCATTAAACTCTTAATTAATGAAAAGAATAAAAAAAAGATTCTTGCGTTATTCCCGAAACAGTCTATTTTCCAGGTCGATGATCACTTAGCAGAAATCAATATTCAACTTTCCAAGGATGCACTTATGACGCCAGGTATTGTCGCAGTCTTAACGACTGAATTAATGGTTCATGAGATTAATATCATGGAAGCAATGAGTTGTGTCCCGGAAATGTTGTTTTTTGTCCAACAGAAGGATGTCGTGAAGAGTTATGAGATCCTCTTTAATCTCTGTAAGCCAGCAGAATAACCTTCAATTAGTCAAAGAATGTAAAATCTCATGTTCAATACTATTTTGGCGACCAGATAAGACACCGGCCATAACAACTTTCCGATCATTTTTATAATAAGCAGTGACCTGGTAGACAATACGGTCTCCTGATGTTAGAAGAAGACATCCGCGTGGAAACCGTTCTTTAGGGCTAAGGTCTACTTCCAGATAGTATGAGGATCCAATTTGTTCTGAGTAGCTTCTCGACCCATTACTCCACAAAAGCCTACACGGTTCAACTTCACTAACCTCAAGGCCATTAACCGTAACCCCCCGAGGTTGATAATATAAGCTGAGATCGTGGTACAGCGTATCAATTCTTCGCTCTAACCACGATCCAGGCCTTAGTTTTTCAATGACCTGCATCTTTCCTGTATTCGTAAGGAGATCAGCGACTGGATCAATATTCCTATCACCTAATACTATCCGTCGATTCGCTGGATCATAGATAAGGTTTGGATAGGTAACTCTTCTTACTTTTCGTCCAGATGCTTCAGCAACTAAATCTATCAGTAACCCCTCAGTCATTCTATTCCACGAAGCTGCGAGGAGCTGATCAGGAGTTAATTGCGAACCACCTTCATGAGGATAAAAGTCGCTAAAATCCCACCCATCCTTCGGGTTATGGTCGTTCCCATACATCTCACGAAAAAGATTACGCATAATCTAAACCTCAGCAATTATTCCTCTTACTGCGCCTTTAGTTCAGGATACTGTAAAATACTCTGAAAACACGCTGGTGAACAACAGCTCTTTAGTTTTTGCATGCAGTCATCACAGGCGATAAAGCGTTTATCACATCTTGTATAGGCACAATGGTAATACGTATCAGCTGGCAGTGAGCAGCTGCTACACGAAGTGATGATCTTTGTTTGCTGAGAGGTACCAAGAGCAATGGTCATTCTTTTGTCAAACACAAAACACTTTCCATCCCAATGTTTATTACCTATTTCGTGACCATAGTTGATGATACCACCACGGAGGTGACGAACATTTGTGAATCCTTGCTGTTTCATATACGCAGATGCTTTCTCACAGCGAATACCACCGGTACAGTAGAGCACAATAGGTTTTTCTTTCAGATGCTCGAGCTGCTTTACTGCTGTAGGCCATTCTCGAAAGTTATTGATATTTGGTGTAATAGCATTATAAAAATGACCAACATTGCTTTCGTAGTTGTTTCTTGCATCAACAACATAAACCTCTTCTCCAGAGTCGAGTAATCTGTTGAATACCTCTGGTTCTATATACTCTCCTCTCTGTTGCAGAATATCAGAAGCCAGTCCAGAGGTTACGATCTCTTTCCTGACTTTAACCAGAAGTTTATCAAAATTATGCGTACTCGTTAGTCCTTGCTTAAATTCGAGATCACAAAAGCGTTGATCATCATGTAGCCATTCTTGATACTTCTGTATATTTCCCTCTGTTCCGGTCAAGCAACCATTTATTCCCTCGGTGGCAATAAGGATCGTACCTTTGAGGTCCCATAGTCTGCAGTGTTCGCGTTGCTCCTTCTGCAGTTCCTCGGGATTATCGATAACTATGTATTTGTAAAAGAGTATATTTTTCATAGGTCAAGGAGATACTCTGGCATTTAAAAAAGTTAGGGAAAATTCGAAAGTTTCTCTTTTTCCCCATCTTCTGTGGTTAATTAAAGACTTTGTATCTTATGCCCCCACGGATACATTCTCCTAAGAAATTATTGATCGGATAGCAGGTAGGAATAACAAAGGTTGTGCTATTGGTGGTTACAGAAGCATTATGGATGTCGGTGAAGCGAATACTGATTGTTACATTCTCTCCAGCACGGTATGGTTGTCCTTCATAGGTTGTATTGGTCGTGAGCGCTGTCCAGCACGTTCCATTCACGTCCACAACACCCGATAGCCATTCAAATGATACCTTATTACTTGGCTTATGCAACAGTGTGCAGCTCAATGACTCATTCTCTGGATCGTATGCAGATGCGGTTATATTATACCCAAAGGTTTTGATAACTATTAGCTCTTGTTCCCCTTTAATAATTGGTTTTCCATTGAAGTAAAGAGGAGGAGCAGTTAGTATGTTGTTACTTTCATTCGTATCAATGTAGTCATCAAACGGACTTATCATTACGGTAATTGTTTTATTCCCGTGTGTTGCCTGCCACAACAATGTTTCTTGGAGGGTTTGAGAAGGTAAAATATCTTCAACAATTATTTTTCTAATCAAGGTACCGTTGTTGTCAGGGAGATTATCATACACCACGAGCGTAAGGTCGTGTAATGTTTGATTCCCTCTGTTAGAAACATTCATGGCAATCACTACAGGTATGCCTTCATTTGCTTTTTCATAGCTAAGATTGACATAATCTATTTTTCCATCAGTAACCGTTTCAACACTGAAAAAGAATTCCTCTTCTCGGATAATAGTTTCATTTACGTAATCAGTGACCAGTATCCCCTTGACACCATAAACTCCATTTACTTCAGTTTGATTAAAGGAATTGCCGAAATATCCATCAGCAGCTTGAAGATCATTGTGTAATCCATCATCGTAGAGCTGGATTTGGGTGCTTTCCTGCCTGTCAGGGTGGGTTATATTGACGTTAATAGTAGAAGATAAAATCTTCTGTTGTCCTATTTTCGCATAACCAAGGATCGTAAGATTATCGTACGGTTGTAGTGTTGTTCCTTGTCCAAAGGGTTGTAAGGTAAAATAAAGAGGGGTCATAAAAGAGGTATCAAGGGTATAGGAAATCTCTTCTTGATTTGGATTATGTATTTGCACTGTCCAGTTTCCTGGTGTGCTGTTTCCCTGAATACGGAGAATAAAAAAGCCAGGGAAGGTCAACTTTGTTATGTTAGAGGTTGTATCATTGACTAAACGATCTTCAGGATCAATGATGGTTATGCTAAGATTATTGATAAGATCTTGCCAGATCACCATAAAAGTAGTATTGTAACTCATCGAATCAATGGTTATAGTGTAGGTGTTTACCTCACCACCAGAGAGTAAACCTTTTTCTGTTGGGCTTGACTGAAGATAAAGCAACTCTTGTTGTAATGCAGTAATTCTTTCTTCAGCACGACAATCATCTCCCTGAGGTTTGTAAGGATTTTCAAGATAGCTCAACACATTCTCATAAATATCCTGATTGTGAAGCTCGCCGAGATGCCATTCTCTTGTTTCATGACATCCAATATCTTGAAGTTTGAGAGAATAGGCAGCCACAATACCATCTCCTAATTCAGTTATCCACGGATAGGTAAAGGGCACACCAAGTACCTTATCTTTGAGAACAACCATGGTTGGGTATTCTGTTCCAGCAAGAATTTTGTAGTTAATGTTCGGGTATAAGTTCTCTTTGGTCATCCAGGTGTTTATGTTAAAGAATAGTTCATCATAATTTAATTTTGAGAGGTATGAGCTGAGCTCAGACATCTGAACCGTGGCAAAGCCAAGTTGGGACATGCAATGGAACATTGTTGGATCGAATCCTCCTCCGAGAGTTAGAGCAACATTTGCAATAACCGAAAGGTCAGCCAAGGTCGATCCGTGATTAGGTGTTCCAATCATAATCAATTGATTTACATCCTGAGCATACACACTGCTTTCAATATAGCTTCTGCTGACTAATCCACCCATGCTGCTTGCAATGAGATCAACCTTCCTGGCTCCTGTCTCTTTCTTGACTTCTTGGATTATCTCTCCAAGTTTTTCCCCATTATTTTTAATATCACCATTTGCACATCCAGGCATGGTAAGAACAAAGGGCAGACATGGACCTGGTTCATAATCCGCGATGTAAACAGTATAGCCAGCATCTCGTAATTTCTCTTCATAGTTGAAATCTTCATCTGTCCATGCATCAGGAGAGCTACAGTATCCATGAACTAATACCACTGGGTTTTGTTGACCGTCTCCAATCCAAGGTTCAAAATACACCTTCCCCGAGCGATTATTTTCCTCATCATCATAGATGCTTGCATCAATCGCTTCAGTAGTATCTAGGCCCCAATTATTGAATCGAGCATCCTTTTCCCCATTGTATGGACCATTGTAATAGTTATACTGAATATTGTTTCGTATGATATTATACTGGACCGTATTCCCGTCACGTGCAGCATCATTAATACCCATGCCCGTATTGTTCTCAATGGTGTTTGACTCAATGACATTATAGTCATCAAACAGTGCAATACCGTTCCTATTCTCTCGAATAATATTCTCACGAAGGGTATTGTTATTCCCACTCAGCGATATACCATCGGTACTATGCTCTATCAGATTATAGGCTATAAAATTATTTGGTGCATAATACAATTTGATTCCTGCATTATTATTGATAAAGAGATTAGAAAGGATTGTGGAATTTTTTGCACTATTAAAATAAACCCCGTAGGTATTATCTTCAAAAACATTAGACCCCAGAGTAATGTTTGTTGGATAAGCAGTGTTTTTGTAGGTTGCATACATACCATAGGTGTTGTCGCTGAGGTAATTATTGTAAACCTGACTATTCACAATACCTCCCTCAGCAAAAATTCCTTGATCATAGCCAAGTAATGAACACCCTTCCAGGTAAGTACGACTGTCGAGTTTAATTCCGAACTCATCATTTTCTCCTAAGAGACGAGTAGTATTGCACCATAGCTTTCCCGCATACACAAGGATATATCCACCAGTGTAATAATCTCCTGAGCAAAAGATAGTTTCTCCTTCAATTCGCGTGTTTATTCGCGTATTATTATTCATGGGTTTGAAACAGTTACAGTCATCCTGTCCTTCAGCTCCTCCATACAGGTAATTCGGTTGCTCTCCCAAGCAGAATTTATTATAGGTATTGTAGATCTGCATCCCTGTTTGGTAAAAATCATTCACTGCAATGATGTTCTCTGAGGAATACTCATCGCTAAAGATGCCCTGTTCTGTGTTATTGAGGAATGCATTATAGGTAATGGTATTACTCTGACTGTGGCTTAAATATATTCCATACCCATTGAGGAGAAAGGTATTTCGAGAAAAGGTATTATTAACACTTTCTCCATACAGCCCATATGCCCCATAAACACTTAGCGTAATGACATTATCAAACAGCTTATTTCTTTCTCCTCGAATCTGTATACCTGAATAGGTATTGTTTGTCATACGGTTATTACTTATGAGATTGCCATGAGAGGAATAATCAAGAACGATTCCGTCATTGTTCTGTTCGAGAGTGTTATTACTAATCGTATTATTTTCTGCCCTGCGAAGATAGATCCCATTATCATTATCAGTGAGGAGATTCTCTCTTACCGTAATATTATTAGGGATGTAGTATTCTTCATAATAGAGCTCAATACCATTTCTGGTGTTAGATATCTTGTTTTCTTTGAAGAGAATATTGCTTCCTTTGGTTGAGATTCCAACATCATAACCGTTTAAGGTACAACCGTCAATTATTGAACCAGAGTGGGGATATAACCCAATTAATGATCTATTCCCTACGAGAACGGTTTGGTTACAAAGTAAGGCATCATCTACCTCATGCCCAGCGCTACTATAGGTTCCTGCACAAAACGTTGTATTGATAGACAGCTGAACGTCATCAAAAAATGGTTTAAAACAATGGCATTGATCTTGGCCTCTTCCTCCATTATAAAAACGATTGGGTTCTTCAGTTATACAAAAAATGTTATCAGTATCGGTAACAATCATATCTGAGCCATAGAAACTATTTTCAGCAATGACATTCTCGCTACTATATTCGTCAAGATAAAGCCCACTGAAATTGTTGTATTGGAATACGTTCTTGATGATAGTATTTTGACGTCCATTAATCCGTACTCCTCCGTTGTTAAAAGCAAAGGTATTCCCACGAAGGACACTATACTCGGCGTATCCTCCATTATCCCACAGAGAGAGACCGGTGTAGGTACTGTTTTGGATGGTATTGCCTATAATGCTTTGGTTCTGTCCTGCGTCAATAGAAATACCACGCTCATTATTACTAAACAAATTATACGTCATATTATTTTTGTTTGCATAACTTGTCATTCCATTACGGTTCCGCAAAAATGTATTGTTATGAATTTGATTTTGCTCGCCTCGTCTTCCTGAATAGCCTGAGAATGATAATCCGTTACTATTGTTGATGAAACTGTTACGTATCAGCGTATTATTATATGACGGTGTTCCGTATCTCGACAGGCGGTAGATTTGAACTCCATTGTCATTTTCAAGCAACGTGTTGTTATAGATTACCGTATGGACGGTATCCTCTGCATAGATCCCATTCTCAAACTTTTGTAAGGTGCATCCTTCAACGTGGCTATTATCATTGAGAATGAGACCATCTTGGGTATTGTTTCCTTGAAGAATTGTTCCTCTACAGATAAGGGAAACAGAATCAAGAGTATGTTGAGAGGAATTATATCTTCCTGGGCAGAATACGGTGTCGACTGAAACATATATTTGATCATGCCAGGGCTTAAAACAGTTGCAATCGTCTTGTCCAATAGCGCCGTCATAGAAGGCATTTGGTTCTTCTTGATCACAATACGTGACATTGGTGTTGGCTATTTTCATGCCTGTGCCATAGAAGTCATTATGTATAATTATAGCTCCAGTTCCTGTAATGTATGTTCCTGCTTCAGCGTTATACCAAAATAGATTATCAATAAACACCGTCTTATCACTTCCTCCGCTTGCTCCGATGTTGTTATCCCTGAATTCATTCATCGTAATGGTGCTGTTTTCACTTGAGACCTGTAAACCTACATCGTTATTTTGGAATGAGTTATCACGGATGAGATTATTTTTTCCGCTTACTGAACTCCCTGATCCAGGATTATTTTTTACTGTATTGTTGAGAAACGAGCTATTCTCATTGGAAACGTCAAGACCTTGGTACGTGTTATTTACAAAAAAATTTTGTACATACGTTACGTTAATTCCCCCTCTGATTGACATGCCATACTGACGGTTATTGATGAACGTGTTGTTATAAACCCGATTATTACTAAACTCTGTTCCTGTATATTGATTCATCAAGATACCATAGGTGTTATTAAAAAACACATTTCCTTGATATTCATTCTGTTGTGCTGTTCTTCGATAAATCTTACCAATACCATAGTAGTTGTGAGCAAAAGTATTTTGCGTCAGTGTTATCTTCGTTCCATCCTCGATAGAAGCACCATACTGATATCCACGGAAGAGACAGTTGGTGAGATAAGCATAATTTTTTATCCGCACACCCGTTCCACTTCCGGTTAAGATTGCCCCATTGCAATCGAGCACAACACGTTTTGAGAACCACAGATCAACTTGCGTATTGTTCCGTGGTATACCTGCAATTATTTCAACACTTATGGCTGATGTACCAAGATATGGATTTGGTTCATAACGGATATTATATTCGTCTTTGTTGAGCGTTCGGTAGCTATTATTTGTCTGAAGCCATGCACGAACACTGGTAATATTTTCAACATCAAATTCGTTGAGAAAAAACTCTGTTTGTTGGCCATCGCCAGAAAAATTCTTCCATGAAATAGGATTAATAAAGGTTATGTTCTCGAGAGCGTAGGTCCCTGGGTTGAGGATTGTTCTATCAGAGACCGTACATCCTGTTTTTAAATCCACAGAACATTCAACAGCCATACTGGTACTTGCACTCAGTATAACAAGACAAATAATCATTAAAAAATATGCCTGCCCCTTCATTCATAGAGGGAACAGGGATCTCTTTATAAAAATTGTCAATACTCAATCCAAGACACCCATAACTATTTAAACCGATTTTGTTTTCTCCGGTACAATGACTTGGAAAACAATCTACACTGATGGAAAGATTTTTGCTGATGCTTTTTTTATGGAACACTACCAGCATCAGAGTGGTTATATGAATGAGAACTGCTTTGCAGCTGCTGTTCAGGAAGCACATGGAGAATTATATCCAAGTACCATTCGTGCAACGAGAGTTCTCAAGGACCAATTTAGGTCTTATGATCTTAACGTTCCTAGCCGTGGTACATCTACCTTAACATTAAGGACCGAGCTTGACCCGGTAGTGAGGAATGTTTTAGGAGTGCCTGATGGAACCAGTCTTGAAGGAGTTGTTGTTCAAGCATTTGGTACAACAGAACAGATTTTTGGCTTTAGGGCTTTACCAAAGCCAACGAGTAAATGAAATAAAGAGGTTACGTTTTCTTACTAATTATCTTTTTGTCCTTCCCAGAAAATAAGATTGCCTAGGCCACAGTGTTCAGTTCTTGTTTGAGATCCCTGCCTTGCAACAACCCCCATAACCTCTTCAACAGAGAGACAGGTGTAGGTATAGCCACCAGACAAGGTGATACTTCCTCCCTCAACCGTTGGTGCAAATCCTGCAGAAGCGTAGTACTGGGCAAGCAGTGGAAGCTGTTCATGATCGTAGATACTGACAACACCCTGCTGAGAACTGGCTACTATTGTTGCAAGAGCCTCTGGCCAGCTTTCGCCAAGTAATGGTAAGGTGCAATAGCAAAAGCAATCGCTGAAATTATTGATTCTCTTGATCGAGCGATTCTACATGAGTTGTGTAAATTATTTATATTGTGGAAGGCATTGGTTTGCCAGCAGATATAGACATCGAACTGATGGTTCCTTCGAATGACCATCTCTTTCGATTTATCGAAGAACTCAAGTTGACCTTTCCAGCACTTGTTGGTGATTATGAATTGGTAGTCCTTCTTGATACGCTTAAGGTTAAATATCTACCATTTTAGCACTTACCAGCTTCATCCAAAAAAAGGGTTAGCAGCCTCAAGTCAAAGTCCCATCACATTATTGAATCCAACCGACAAGGGGGATGTCCCTTACGGGGAATGTCGGCGATCATACACAACAGAGAGGACTTTGAAGCTGCTAACTTGAGCGTTAGCGAATTGTTGGATGAAGCTGCACTTACCTATAACTTTAAATAATTCCCCTGTTCCCTGATGGTTATGAAACGGCTATTCAAATATTATCCCCAAGATTTTGGTGAGCTTACAGTTAAAGTCCTTCACCTCGATCTGACTTTTGATGTCTATGATGATCATACGGTTGTTACTTCTCTCTTTACTGCGAAAACACGACGATCTATTCGCGAACTCGCTATGGATGCAAAGAATCTTCAAATTCTTGAAGTTACGGGTAGAGACATGCAGGTAACTTATCAATATGATGAACCAAAAAATAAACTTCATGTCTCTTTTGCAAAGACTCTGAAGCCTGGAACGACATTCATCCTCGAGACAAAAACCATTTGTCGGCCAACAAAACATATTCTGGAAGGTCTCTATTATGATGAAACACCACCCGGATGTCCTCCCACGCAAATCACCCAATGTCAGCAGTGGGGATTTCAACGACTCGTACCGTGCATTGATGATATGACGGCAAAATGTACCTACACCACCACGATTATTGCTGATGAACGTTACACCAATATGATTACGAATGGGGATGTCATTGAGACAAAACGATCATTGGGAAACGGACGAGCAATGATAACGTATGCCAATACCAAAACTCCGATGGCTCCCTACCTTTTTTTCCTTGGTGTTGGAACCTATGCTACCTTTACCAAAGCCTTTGAAGATCCTGATGGAGACATCTTCCAGCTTGAACTGCTTGTTCCTCCACAATCAGATCCAGCTATTGCTCAACAGGCACTTGATGCTCTTGCAGATGCTATTCTTTGGGTAAGGATTTTTACCGGGCCAGAAGCCTTTACTGGAGTTGAGCAGAAAAAAAAACTCTTTTCGTTGGTAAAACAGCGTGATGCATTAACAGAGAAGGAATCTTCCCCAAAAAAGGAACAGGAACTTAAAAAATTAAGAAGAGAAATAAAGACATTAGCCTTATCACTTATCTTGGGTTATAAATATACAGGAACGGTTTACCGGGAAATCGGCATGCAGAACTCTGATTTTGGCGGCATGGAAAATGTTGGTAATACTACCATAAGCACGAATCGCATCATGCCCTTCCTTTTTATGACTGATCCTTTATTCGAATATATGATTTGTGTAAAGGTGCATGAGTACTATCATAATCTCAATGGTTCTGAGGTTACTGGGTGGAGTCCTTTTGAGCTCTGGCTCAATGAGGCAGTTACCGTCTATATTGAAAAGCAATATCATGCATTCTTGTTTGGTGAAGCGTATTCACGATTACAAACGGTTTTACAAATTCTGTCTCCTGATGGCGGTACGCTTCAGCTTGATTCAGGTGCAACATCAATGCCCATTGAGCCCGATGGCTTTAATGACCCTAATGAGCTGATTACGGGTATTACGTATGTGAAGGCACCAGAGTTTGTACGGATGATCCAAACCCTGATGGGTAAAGAGAAATTCGTTAAAGCACTCGCATTATACCATCAACGATATGCCCATGCAAATGCCACACGAGCACAATGGCTGGCATGTATGGAAGAAATTTCTGGGACGAATTTTCAGCAAATGGCAAAGCAGTGGTTAAAACAAACAGGGTTTCCAACACTTCATCTTACGCGGATGTATGATCCAAAGAAGCGTGTCTACACCATTATTTTCACCCAAGAAGAAAGTCATGTGAAACAGGTATGGGAATTCCCCCTCCAGATTGCGCTTGTTGACAAAAATGGGAAAACTCTGGAAGAAAAGACAACATGGATACAGAGCAGTAAAGGAAATATTACCTTTGCGAATGTTCCACAACCAGCATTTGTTTCTATGAATCGTGATTTTTCTGTCTATGGAAAAATTATTGATCAAACAACAGAGAAAGAACTTTTTTCTCAGGTAAAGCATGATGCTGACATTGTTAATCGTTACATGGCTTTTTATCATTTGCTTGATCGCGAAAAAATGCGTCTTTTAACAAATCCACACGAAAAAGTAAGGGCTGAAATTCGTGACCTTATTTACGAATTTTTGTGCAATAAAACACTCATGCAGGAAGTGCCTAATTTCCTGACGATCTTCGAGTCTGTTGAGGATCAGACATGGGCACATCGTTATCAGGAGCTCTATGATGTGAAAAAGAAAATCTTGCAGAGCGTTGCTGAACGCTACGAAAAGGAGCTGTTAGTGTTGTACCGCAGGTATCATGACCAAACGACCTTATCGTTTCCACAGGCTCATGAATTTCAACAACAGATCAGTGCTCTAAAAGCCAGGCAGGTGAAAAACAGTATCCTTACTCTTCTTGCAGCTCATGACACTCCCCCTATCCAGCAACTCATAAAAGAGCAATTCTTATCTGCTCGTGCTGCTACTGATAAACTTGTTGCCTTTCGCTTGTACATGAATAGTGCTGCTCCTGACAATGTGCAGATCCTCAGAGAATATCAGGAAGAAGCAAAGCAACATCTGGTAAGCTGGGAGTTATTTTTAACGGTTGTTGGTGGCAATGACAGTAAACAAGCTCTTGCATTGATTCGCGAAGTTGAATGTGCCAAAGCATTTCGTATTGAACAATCCAATGACCAACGAGCACTGTATGGAAGGTTTGCGCTCAATAAAAAAAGATCTTTGTTAACGAAAGAGGGAAGAACATATCTTCAGGAAATACTCACAAAACTGGCGCAGGTGAATGAATACACTACCGTCATTATATTGAATGTCTTTGGGAACATCGATAAGATTGCACCAGAATACCATGTCGATGTAGTTAACGTTCTTGTTGGTGTCCTTAAAACAGTAGATAAAGAAAAACAGCCAAGTGTCTTTAACACCATACGAAGAATTCTCCTCGGAAATCCGAAAGCTGTGGAACGATACGAACGAGAAGCTGGAAAGATCAATTGCTAAGTCCACGTTTTTAACTGCTAACGCAATGCACGCGAAAAATTAGTGGTTAAGCGTCCAGCAGAGTCGGCATTATAGCCTCCTTCTTGAATAACGCTGATGGGTACATGGGGGAATAACTCTTTTATAAGCATACCAAGATGGCTATAGGTTTGATCATCTAATTTCAGTTTCCCAATAGCATCGTCCTTATGCGCATCTGTTCCGAAGCCAACAATAAGGTAACGTACCCTATCACCATATCTTTCTTTTACGTCAGTTAGTACCTCTCTTGCTCTTCTTACGTATTCTTCTCCCTCAGTACCATGAGGAAGGGGGACGTTAAAAATATTCCGTCCAGGATCACTTCGTGAACCACCAACTCGAGGGAAGTGATTGAAAGTATCAGCATGCTGAGAAACATAGACAATGTCATTAAGAATAAAATGGCTTGTAGTTGTAGGAAGTCGTGAATGCTTTTTTGAAATGGAGGTAAATCCATTTCCAAAATGATTATCAATATCATAAATAAGAACTACTGAACCGTCTTGGCGAGGATTAAGATGCTGCGCAAGTGCATAGACTGCTGCAATGACCGTATTGTTGACAAAACAGTAACCACTTGCAAGATCGTATCCTGCGTGATGTCCCGCGATAGGAAGAGCATGGTTTAATGAAGAGCGCTCTTGAAAGATGTCATCTACTGCAGCAAGCGTTGCACCTATAGATTCTCGTAAAGAGGTCAAGGTTAATTCTCCGATTTTTGTATAATTATCCCCTAACACGTAATCAACAAGATCAGTCACAACTTGGCTTGCCTCATCTTTAACCTGACTCATATCTCCCGAAGCAATTCTTTCAAGCACCCCTGTATTGTGGACTAGCTTCCTTCGTTGGTCCCTTTGCCATCGATGTACAGAACGTAGATTATGAACTCCAGCATTAAGATAAACGTCTCTTCCATCAACCTCGCTTAAAACCCTTGCAAATCTTGCTAATGACTTAATACTCTCCCAGTAGAGAGGTGAATGTACCTGGGTAACCCAGTGATCAATACGGCTGTGATCGAGCCTACCTTGGTCAAGGGCAATTATCTTATCTCCATCCTCTTGTAAAGAAGAAGCTACTCTCTCCAGCGTAACACCTGGAAGGTGATACTCCTCTAAAGAACCATTATACTCCCACTCCAGCCCAGGCTGATGATAATGAGTAATGGTAAATAGAGGTACCATGCTTACCGGGGATTTGTTAAGGTATAAATACCTTGGGGTTAAATCTGTGGGACAACGATATACCTCCCAAAGGTAGGAAGTGTCTCTTCACCAAGCGCAGCTCCGGGTTGAGAGCTAAGGCTTAACCATCGAGCCTGAGGAGTACTCTCGTCGAATGCAGAGTGGTTGTAGGGATGTGAAAGTCCAATGCTCCCCCACCCAGGTGCAATTTCTCTTTTTCTAAGACCATCGCATAATCTCTGGAGAAATGCATACGGCCGCTGACCTCCTCCTGCCAAAACAACCAGCTGTGAATCCTTTACTCTTCCGGTGTCATCAAGGAGATTTCCCAGTTCTTGGTATCCAGAAAACGACTCGCGAACAAGATCAAGTGGGCGAACGACTGCATGGGGCTTATAACCAGACGGAGCACCTTCCCGGAAATACCAGCCATAAGGAAAGACTACTAGAGGGGAACCATCAGGCATTCTTCCTGCAAGCATTTCTCCAACAATATCCCTCCTCGTATAAACGTCTTCTCCAGGATAAATTTCATCAAGCACAACCGTCCCAACACGGGTTATTCCTTGGTGGGGAGCCTCATAACATAAACCATCGTGTGCCTCTGTCAAGGATAATGGTTCAGAGCTGTAGACTTCTGCCTCTGCCCGTGCCCAACGAAGAAAACCCACATTAAAATTGTTTCGTATCCTTGCTTCTAGTACATCATCATCCTCACGAACAGTTATATCACTTCGCGCAGCTTTTCGGACATTCGCTGCATGTTCATGAAGTGCGAGGGCTTGCAATTTTTTCTGGGGTGAAAGTACGCTGTTTCGTCCGCCATGGTAGGTGATAACAACCGGTGTTCCTGGGGTGTAATATATCCCTTTATGGTCAAAACCATATATCTCTTCAGTATGAGGAACAACCGTGCCAGGTAATGAAGGAAGGTATGGTAAGAGTGTATAGGAGGGAGCAAGAACTCCTTCTGTTCCCGCATACCTGAGCGATCGACGATGTGCCTCTCCAATATTGACATGAGAAACAGCAGTAGCTTGCGTTTTTCCTAACATGACCTCACTTGTTTCGTTATGAACAGGTACAAACATGGTCTTATTCCTCTTACTTCACGTTGGTCTAACTTCATAGATGACCCTACCTTGTCAATTTTCAAAAAAGTCAATAAAAACTCAACGTATTTATAAGTGATTTGACCGTATATTGCTATGCTTTGAAAAAAACATCACTAAATTCTCAAAAATAGCCTCGTTTCATCTCTAAAACGTACAGCTAGCCAATGAAGATGAAAACTTAACCATGATTAGGTAGATTGTTGAAAAGCTGTTGTAATTCCTTGCTGTCTTTACATCCGCTGATCATTTCCCGTATCTGGGTACTTCTGTTCATTCCTTTGGTAAATCCCATTGCCTGTTGTTTTATGGTGATAAAGGGAAGCTCATAATGGTTGGCAAGTTTCGCATATTCCCAGAATTGTTCTGTCTTATTTTTTTCCTCGTAATTTCCTTTCTCAAGATAGTCGTTGATCTGTTTGAATAAAAACGGATTGCCAATGGCACCTCTTCCTATGAGGATATAGTCTACACCACTTTCATCAAGTCTTTTTTTGAAATCTTGAGGAGTAAAAATATCTCCATTGCCGATAACAGGGATAGACACTGCTTTTTTTACTTTCTTTATCATTTCCCAATCAGCTTTTCCACTGAAGCCTTGTTTTTGTGTTCTCCCATGAACAGCAATCGCAGTTGCTCCAGCTTCTTCTGCACGTTTGGCAATTTCTACTGCGGTAAGATGGTGCTCGTCAATACCCAGCCTGATTTTCAGCGTCACCGGTTTATGGACAGCACTCGTTAAGGTCTTGATGAAATGATGGATCTTCTCAGGGTTGTTAAGCAACGCACTTCCTGCTCCTGTCTTAATGACCTTCCAGGCTGGACAACCACAGTTGACGTCGATAATATCAAAAGTGTGCTCAAGAAGTTTTGCTGCACCAACAACCTCTGCAAGATTGTTGCCAAATACCTGTACTGCACATGGCCTCTCAGAGGGATCGAGTTGGAGAAGCCTTATCGTCTTTGCATCCCTTCGAACTACCGCAGCACTACTCACGAATTCCGTGTAGGTTAATCCAGCACCGTATGTTCTAGCAAGTGCGCGAAACGCAACATCAGTGATGCCAGCCATAGGACTCAGCAATGCTCTACTCGTAAGCTTAGGGAAAGATGCCATGAGTATCAGAAAGAGGCTTCACTTTAAAAGTTACGCAAAAATAGAAATCGTTCTCCTCTTATGACACGGCACCCATTGCCGGGGATCATGATGTACTTATTTAAGGTGATTGGATCTCCGTTTCCATCAGCCACAACACCACCAAATGCCTGTGCCGTTGCCATACCCGGCACAAGATCCCAAATTCCTGGATGAGAATGTTCAATAACTGTTGCTGCGTTTGCATGGTCGTTAATGAAGCAGTACTGGGATGTTAAGCCGAGGGGATGGAGCGAAATGACTTTAATATCAGCCATTTTTTTAATCTGTTCCACGATGGTACTGGTAACCGTAGGGTCTGTATAGAGGACGTCTTTTCCCGTGTACAACCTTTTTTTATTCTGGGTAATACATCGTTCTTTGTGATTACTGTCAATAAAAATCCGTTCTTTGGTGAGGTAATGATAACAGCAACCAAATCGCGCCTTTCCCTGTTCGACAATTCCTATGAGCAGGCAGAAATCAGTACTTGGCTTCATGGTGTCGTCAAGAAATGCCTTGATATTTTTTGAGGCAAGAGCAGCTTCAACATGAGCAATATAGCCCAAGGTTCCATCGATAGGATCAATGGTTACATAAGAGGCGGATTGTACGATAGCTTTCTCATGGTCCCCTTCTTCAGAGATAACTGAAAAGCCTTTTGCCTTTGCATACGCTGTTAAGGTTTTATCGATCTGTTTATCCGCCTTGGTAACTGGCGTATTGTTCTTCTTGAGGTCAACACCCCAGTTCTG
Source organism: Candidatus Woesearchaeota archaeon (assembly GCA_016187565.1). Taxonomy (NCBI): domain Archaea; kingdom Nanobdellati; phylum Candidatus Woesearchaeota; species Candidatus Woesearchaeota archaeon. Next base: position 9,066 of record JACPJR010000008.1, on the reverse strand, counting down.
GTTGCACGTAACCTGCATAACCTCGCGTACTGCCAGCTGAATCATCTGCTCAAAAAAATCATAGGCTTCTTTTGTTTCCATGGTTCACGGTAACTAGCATAGATTCATAAATCTTCTTAATCTTGCTCCTTTTTTTGAGCTTTACCCTCTACCAACATTACTTTCAACAATGGTATCAGAGCTGGTGCCTGTTTCAACCCGAGGTTGTTCAACCATCTGCTCGTTCGGTCGTATTGATTGTGGTGGTCTTTGTCCAGAGGTAACCGTTGGTAACGGTGGTGGAGGAATCGCCTCTCCTCTGCCTTCAACAGCCTCTCCTACGGCCTGACCTTTTGCGATGACCTCTTCAATTTTTTCTCGTGCCTGATCAGGAACAATGGTTGCAACGTTTTGCAACACTTCAACATGTACGGCAGTTGCCGTAGCCACAACCTCTCCAACAGCAGTTTCTCCTGTTCCTATCTGTCGAGCAATCGTAGAAATCTCCTGTCCGAAGGTAGCATATTCCTCGTATTCAGCAGCAGCAGTAATAACTCTCTCGCTAGACCCTTGTTCAGCATATTCCTTTACTGCTTGAGCTCTTGTTTCTGCAACACCCATAGCAATCTCAGCAGCTCGCACGGGGTTATACTGGCTTAACTCCTGTAATGCTCCTTTGTTAGCAGCAATGGTTGTGCTTCGTGCTTCTTTTGCTGTTGCAGTTGCCTCAACAGGAATGATGGTTTCAAAGCTATCCAGTACCTTAATCTGGCGTGAGGTCGCTTCTGACACGGTTTCTGCAAGACGTTCCTTATATTCTGTACTCTTGGTAACATACGAAGAAGCAATGGTAACTTTATCCTGATACTCTTGGGTTAGTGGAGCAATATATGCTGTTTTTCCTTCGCGTGCCATGACCTGAGCCTCAAGAAGGCGTCGATCTGCCAACTGCAATGCTCGTTCGGTTTTTTGTTCCTCTCCGACGGTAAAGAAGGTACCAACGGTCTCAAAGAATCGTTTGCTCCCATACCAAGGGCTGTCAGGTAGAATCCCAACATCTTGGCTTACCGCTCCCTCGCTAGTTGTTGCTTCTTCAGCAATACTCGGGGGCAGAGTAAGGAAGAGCATAAGCAGACTAATAACCACAAGAAGAGTTGTTTTCATTATCATCACCTTTTATTTATTATAGTTTTATTATCTTTGATTCACTGAAGAATTTTTAAGGTTTTGCTTATGCTGGAATTTCTACTCTCTTTTCTGTTTCTTCTTGTATATTGTTTAATTTTTCCAACAGTAAATTATCATACAACTCAATTAATTGTTTAACTGCAACGTTTTTTTGATTTATTTTGTAAAGAGTAGCTCTCCCAATCTTTCTTGTCTTTACGACAATCCCTAAATCTAAAAGTTTAGGGACCAAAGAATTTAAAGTGCCCCAACTCACTCCTGCATTGAGTAAATCGGTAAGAGTGTAATCAAAGTCACGACCTTCTATGAAGTATTGCAATATCCTCATTCGGGGATTATCTCCAACATGATCCAAAAAGATTGATTCTTCTTTCATGACGGTATTGAAAACAAGCCACTATTTAAGTCTTTCGTTATTATACATCAATGTACAAACAGTTCAGGTAAAGGTTCTGACGATCATCTTTCTTTAAATCAGCGAAGAGTGAGTGAGATAAAACAGTTTCTTGCAAGTTCGTAGAAAGGATCTACTGCGTAGCCTCTAGTTACGTACCTGTATGCTTTAATCTATAGCCTTTACCATAACAAAGTTTAAATAGGAGATCTACCATATATTGTGGTTATGCTCAATTAACCCCACAACAGGTGGGGTACGTTCACGAGTGAGGAGTGATGACGATGCGTTGTCCTTATTGCCAACATACAGAAACAAAGGTGCTTGATAGCAGAGAAAGTGAAAATGCTGTACGAAGAAGAAGAGAGTGTCTTCAATGCGAAAAACGTTTTACAACCTATGAACGAGTAGAAATGGTAGATCTTCTCGTTGTCAAGAAAGATGGCAGGCGTGAAGCCTTTGATCGTGCAAAACTCATGAAAGGACTCGTGAAGGCATGCGAAAAGCGGCCGATTACTATGGAGGTCTTGGAAAAGGTGGTACACGAAATCGAACAGGAATTACGGAAACGAGATTCCGTCGAGATACCAAGTAATGAGATTGGCGAGCTGGTTATGGCAAAACTCAAACAACTGGATAAAGTGGCGTATATTCGTTTTGCCTCTGTCTACCGAGAATTTGAAGATATAGCCCATTTTCAAAAAGAGGTTTTTGCTTTGCTACAAAATAAGGGTGATCATCAATGAGTATGCTTAAGGTTGTCAAACGTACGGGAGAAATTGTTGATTTTGATGTCGTCCGGATAAGGAATGCCCTGCTTAAGGCAGTTCGTGCAGTAGCAGCAAAAATAAGCCCAGAAGAACTTGATCTCTTGGTAAAAACCATCACTGAAGAAATTGAGAGTAGATTTACTGATTTCTACCCAAATGTTGAAAACATCCAGGATGTTGTTGAAAAACACCTTGTTAAGGCTGGATGGTATGAGGTTGCAAAAGCCTACATCCTCTACCGTTCTGAGCGGCAAAAAGAACGGGAACAACAGAAAGAACAGGTTATGCAACGTGCAAAATTAGGAAAATTAACGGTTCAAAAGCGTGATGGGAAACAAGTACTCTTTAATCTCACGAAATTGCGAAAATCTCTTGAACGCGCAAGCAAAGGATATGAGCACGATGTTGACCTTACCTCGATTGAAAAAGAAGTTATTAAAAATATATATGACCAGATTCCAACTGGTGAACTTGCAAAGGCCATTGTCCTGGCAAGTACGGCATTTATTGAACGAGATCCTGCCTATAATAAAGTTGCAGCACGATTATTTCTCCAGAAACTCTACAAAGAGGTATTTGACCAGTCAATGGAAGAGGGGCAACTTCATGCACTTTATCAAGAAGCGTTTGTTCGGGGTATTCAAGAGGCAGTTGCTTCTGAGATTATGGATAAACAACTTCTTTCCTTTAACCTTGAAACACTTGCTCAGGGATTAAAGCCAGAGCGGGATGATTTTTTTACGTATCTTGGACTACAAACCTTATATGAACGTTACTTTGTTACATGTAACAATAAGAAACTTGAATTGCCCCAATCCTTTTGGATGCGTGTTGCGATGGGCCTTGCATTGCACGAGCCACGAAAGGAAGCAGCTGCGCTAAGCTTTTATGAAGCGCTTTCAAGTTTACGGGTCGTGTCTTCAACCCCAACCTTATTCCATTCTGGATTGGCCCATCCACAGTTGAGCTCTTGCTATCTGACAACGATTAATGATGATCTTAGCCATATCTTCAAATGTATTGGTGATAATGCCCAACTTTCAAAATGGTCTGGTGGTCTAGGAAATGATTGGACCAATATTCGGGCAACAGGAGCAGATATCCAGAGTACGAAAGTAGAAAGTCAGGGTGTTGTTCCTTTTTTAAAGATAGCAAATGATGTTACGGTTGCTATCAACCGTTCAGGAAAACGTCGAGGCGCTACCTGTGCTTATCTTGAAACCTGGCATCTTGACATTGAAGATTTCTTGGATTTGCGAAAAAATACTGGAGATGAACGACGAAGAACGCATGATATGAACACGGCAAATTGGATTCCTGACCTTTTCATGAAGCGCGTTATTGCTCATCAAGACTGGACATTATTTTCTCCCCATGAAGTCCCTGACCTTCACCATAGTTATGGAAGAGCTTTTGAACAAAAATACACGGCTTATGAGCAACAGGCAAAAGAAGGAAAGATAAAACGCTTCAAGGTAATACCTGCTCAACAGCTCTGGCGTAAGATGATTACTATGCTCTTCGAAACCGGACATCCATGGATGACTTTTAAAGATCCGTGTAATGTTCGTTCACCCCAAGACCATGTCGGTGTTGTTCATAGCTCTAACCTCTGCACTGAAATTACCTTAAACACGTCAGCTGAGGAAACCGCTGTCTGTAATTTGGCAAGCATCAATCTTGCACGACACGTGGAAAAGGGAAGGCTAGACAAAGAGCTTCTTGGACAAACGATTGCCATGACACTTCGTATGCTCGACAATGTTATTGATATTAATTTTTATCCAACTCAGGAAGCAAAGCAGGCAAACCTGCGTCATCGTCCTGTAGGCTTAGGAGTTATGGGATTACAGGATGTACTCTTTATGCTTGATCTTCCTTTTGATAATGAAGAAGCGGTTCGTTTTGCCGATGAATTGTTTGAATTCATTTCCTTTCACGCTATTCTTGCATCTTCGCTATTGGCTAAGGAACGAGGAACCTATGCGTCCTATAAAGGTTCAAAATGGGACCGAGGGATCTTTCCCATTGATTCATTACAGTTGCTTGAACAAGAAAGAGGAGTGGCTATTGAGGTACCAAAAGACACAACCCTTCCCTGGGAGAAGGTTCGAGAGCATGTTCAGAAATATGGCATGAGAAATTCAAACACCATGGCTATAGCTCCAACAGCAACGATTTCCAATATTGCCGGGTGCTTCCCCTGCATTGAGCCCATTTACAAAAACATCTATGTCAAAGCAAATATCAGCGGTGAGTTTACCATAGTGAATACCTACCTTGTTGAAGATTTAAAGAAATTGCACCTCTGGAATCAGGAGATGCTTGAACTTTTAAAATACTATGATGGAAATCTCCAAATGATTGCAGGCATTCCTGAACATCTCAAGGAAAAGTACAAAGAGGCCTTTACCATTGATCCGCATTGGATTATTCGCCATGCCGCTGTCCGCCAGAAATGGATTGATCAGAGTCAGTCAGTAAATATTTTTTACAAAGGAACTTCGGGAAGAGAGTTGCATGATATCTATCTCTATGCATGGCGCATGGGACTCAAAACTACTTATTACTTACGTTCATTGGGTGCAAGTCAAATTGAAAAGTCAACGCTCGATGCTGCAAAATATGGATTTACTCAGAAGCGAGAATACAAAGCGCTTGCATCAGAAACAAGCCAACAGGAAGAAGAGGGCTTAGCAATGCAGGAAGGAGTAAAAAGTACGACGGCTGAGAAGGCACCAAAAGTGTGCTCGCTTAATGATCCTCACTGCGAGGCTTGTCAATAGATTATAATCTTTAGGTGATCATACTCATTCCCCCTTAACAAATGAGAAGACGGACGTAAGCATAAATCCTATGTTTGCGTCTGTTTTTTATATTCAAGAGTTATCAATAATCTCCGAGGGATAACTATGGGAATCATCAACAATCCAAAGACCGATCCAAATAAGATCTTACCAATGACCTACAACTGGGCTCGTGAACATTATAAAACCGGTGTTGCCAACAATTGGGTTCCTGAAGAGATTTCGATGCAGAAGGATGTCGAGCAATGGAAGAATCCTCAGTTTCTTAATGAAACAGAACGCCGATTGATCCTTTGGAATCTTGGATTTTTTTCTACCGCAGAATCGCTTACTGCTAATAATATTGTTCTTGCCATTTATCGTCATGTCACGAATCCAGAATCACGGCAATATTTGCTTCGACAGGCGTATGAGGAGGCGATTCATACGGATACGTTTATCTATTGTTGTGACACTTTAGGTTTAAACCCTGATGAAATATACACGATGTATCAGAGGATCCCTTCAATCAAGGAGAAAGACGACTTTGTCGTTGATTTAACCAAGTCAATCTTTGATCCGATGTTTGAAACAAGAACACAACAGGATATCCAGAAGTTTATCCATGATCTTATTGGCTATTATGTTATTATGGAAGGCATCTTTTTCTATGCAGGATTTGCCATGATGTTGGCATTAAAACGCCAAGGAAAAATGGTTGGAATCGGAGAACAATTTGAATACATCATGCGTGATGAAAGTGTCCATCTCGCCTTTGGCTGTGACCTTATCAATACTATTAAGGCAGAAAATCCAGAATTGTGGACAAAGGAATTTCAAGATGATATTGTTCACTTGATCAAAAAAGCGGTTGAGCTTGAAAAGATATATGCACTTGATGCCTGCCCTAAAGGGGTACTCGGTATTAATGCAGAACAGTTTGCTGATTATGTTACCTATATTGCAGATCGACGACTTCAGCGTATTGGATTGCCAAAAGTGTATAACATGGAAAATCCCTTCCCTTGGATGTCTGAAGTAACTGACTTAAGCAAAGAGAAGAATTTCTTCGAAACACGAGTAACTGAATATCAGACTGGTGGAAGCCTGAAGTGGGATTGAACAAAAAATTAATGATATCTAGGCGTTTCCTTTCTCACAATTCTGCCACATAAACTCAAAGTATTTCTTATACCCTTCTGCAATAACATCGCTAATCGTAACGACAACCATAGGCTCTTCTCCCCAGGTCATAGAACCAACACGATTACCATAGATGATTATGGAACATGAGGACGTAAAATCTTTGGGTAAAAAGCGGTGTTTACTATTCTTCAACATTTTTGTAATCGCGTGTCGTGGATGTTGAGGATCTTTCAATTCGTAATAAAATAAGTGACGAAATTTTATTCCTTTCTTTAGGCGTTCCCTGTCGAATTTGGGAAGAAAGAATTCCCACCGTGGATCTAACCAGTTTCCCCTTCCGCCAATGGTATAGTAATCTTCACCAACTTTTATCACATCCCAATAAACATTTTTTATGGCTTCCATTCCTCTATAAACAATGGTTTCCTCTACTTTAGAAATTACTTCGTAGTGTTTAATCATTGTTGGGAGCGTTTGTTGAAGAGCGTCTTCTTTCTCTTTGAGCATATCTAATAAGCGGTGTGGATTTATTGCCTTAAATTTTCTAATATTTTCTTCAACATACTCAGAACAGAGGCCTTTTTCTTTAAGTCTCTTTATGGTATCGTAGACATTTCTTCGTTGTATCTTTGCTTCTAATGCAATCTTGTTTGCCGTGGTAACCCCGAGTGTAAGCAGAGCCTCGTAAACTTTAGCTTCATTCGTACTTAAGCCCATCTTCTGAAGTATTTCTTGATACATATTTCTCTAAAAGCGCCTCCCCTATATATTACTTTTGTTAGCGGTTACTATAAACACCACATTTAGTGGTTACAATTAACACCGCTTAATGTTATATAACTCTGAATTTTACACTACTTAAGAGTAATACCTAAATCAATGCTGAGGTGGTATAATTACTGGAGGAATAAAATGACACGAGAAAAAACGATAGAACAACTTGAAACATTGAGAGCAGTTTTGAGATTTGATCCTGCTGAGACAACGTACTGGCAGAACATGGAAGCGCAAAGAAATACCCAGGTTAGGAAAGGAAATTATCAAGGCCGCATTAATTTTTATCTTAATGAATTACAGACAACTCAAGGGAAGTTTGGTGAAAGGGTTGGAGTTGAAGTTAGCTTACGGTACCTGATTGGTCATGCGTATGAATGGTTGGGTACCTATGGCTTAGAAGGGCATGAACCACAAGAGCGAGCAGAAATGCTTGCAACAGCGGTTTTGTGGTACCAATCAGTTGATAAGTCCCTTGGATTTCATTCTGGTTGTGCAGGAAGACAAATTGAATCCTGCTGGGGAGCAGCAAGGTTTAGGACTGATGCTGGACTAGAAGATCAAGTTACTGAGGCTTTTTGTGAACGAGGAGCAGTGTTATTAAGGCATGTTTTAGGATTAGTAGAAAGCAGTGCTAACCTTGTCGCTATTGACGGGACTCTTGGTGAATACCTAAAGCAAATGGCAGATGCAAAAATGGATTCTGTCACAAAAGCATATCTATTCAAGTGAAACCGTCGACAAATCCTAAGAAAGAGAAACATAAAAATGTCAGCGTACAAAGCATTTTATTCTTACATCTCTTTTTTCTTTTTTGGTTTCGATTGCACTGACTGAACATAAGCAGCAGATTCTTTATGACCTATGTTTTAGAAGCAACCCTATGGATTCATAGGCTATGATAAACGGTACAGAAAAGAGAAGTATAGCAATCACATTCTCTCTTGAAATCTCTATCATCATGTACTGTAACGGGTAAAATGCTATTGCGAAATAGCCCCATATGCTATATCTTCCAAATACTACTGAAAGGAAGCTCTTCGAAAAACCTACAATGAAAGCTAGAAGGCCAACGACTCCAAATGACAATGCAATAACCCAGTTGAGGTTGGAGAAACTAAATGAAATGCCTTTCATGATATAGTATCTTATCCAGTCTGCAGAAGACCATAATAAAAGAAATCCGCACCACACCGAATTGGAATGCATCTCATCTTCTCCAAGCAAAGTTCCTATAACCATTTCTGCGTATATGGGGATTATAGACCATACTTCTTCCAGATTTCTTAATGGTATACTGAAAACAGAGTACACTATGGTGAAAATAGACATCGAGAAAACAGATGTTGTGGTAGCCTTGGCAGCAGTAGTCTTTGCGGCGGTTTTAGCAACCTCTTTAGCTATGCACAATTTTACACTTATCAGCGCAAAGAATCCAGCGATGTAATATTTGATTTTATTTTTCATGTTTAGGGTAATATTTGTATAATATAATCGCTTTAATCAAGAAATACGTCAAAAAGATGATAGCTATGTAGTATATCTTCTCAAAGATTAACCGATAAAGATAATAAACCATAAAAATAATGATAAATATCACCCAGATCAAAGAACGGTGCTTATTAGAGATGTACCATGGCAATATATGTTTTTTTGTTCGTCTTTTAAAAAACATCTTCATATTAAGAACGAACCATTATATAAATATTATGTTGACCGGGGGGTCAGTCCATCATTCTCCATTAATGGAATCCTTTCTTTAATATCCATAATTATCACTTTTTTTAGTAACTTCTGAGCAAGAAATCCCCTGCTTTAGCTTTGGGGATGAATTGCGAAAGATACTAATTCTGCTGCGTTATGCTCTATGGCTTGGTAAAGTCATGGGCCCCGTACAAGAGGTGATATACAATGAGCATTTACCAAGACCACGCATACAAACATGGTGTAGGCTGGAGTACCTGGCACTTTCAATGGGTAACCAAGTACCGCTACAAAGTGTTTAGTGATGTCAAACTACAAAAGCTTT
>JACPJR010000007.1 GCA_016187565.1 Candidatus Woesearchaeota archaeon | reverse complement strand
CATTGTTTCAGCAAATGATGTCAATCTGACGAACTCGTCGGAACTACAGTTTACCACCAGTTTTGAAAAAGTATACATTGATGCAAACAATGCACAACAACGGGATGCAACCGTTGTTATAGACGGAGCAAATGTTTCGATGAGTATACCGGTAATATATGCAACATTACCCGAGATTATCACCGCTACTGTTCCAAAACCCAAAAACTGGGAAAACGGATTTGCATGGTATCTCCAAGAAGGAACAGTCATCAAGCAGATTACTGAAAATAATGGAAATCTCAGTTGGACTGCGAATCTCTCACAAACCAACGTTTGGTTATACTTCAGTGTCCCTGCACCAACATTACGTATAGACGGCATATGGAGTAATACAACCTTGTACATGAAAAACTTCACTGTTCTTGCAGCAAATCGTATCACCAATATTGGGAAGAAGCAAATATGCGCTATAGCTTTCAGGTTGCTGTTGAACAGAACATGAGTTTTTTGAGTAATATTGAGATTGATAATACCCATAGAGCAACAGGACAATCGTTCTCTATAACGAGTGATACTGCATGTAATGCTCCATGGCAGTGCACATTATGGTCACAAGGAGACTGCGGCATCAGAGAATGCAGTTGTAGCTGTACACCCACTCCAGGATGTAATGGAGACGGGAATGAAGAGAAAGAATGTTCTGATGATAGTGGAGACAACGGGAATGGTGGAGGAGGCGGGGGAGGGGGAGGAACAAACAATAATGACGATGGTAATCAAAACAACGCAGAGAACATCACCGACAATGAAACACTAAAAACAGGAAATGGAACAACAACGCAAAAGAATGAAACTATCCTTGAAGAGATTCGCGTGTTAGCAGATACACTAACACCACTTGATTCAGTTGAAATTGAAGGACAACCCCCTCAAGATAAAGAAGTTTCGCTTGAGAAAATAACGCGAAGAAAACAACTCAACTGGATGTTTATTGTTATCTTGAGCATTATTGCATTAATTATTGCCATTATTTTTGGTCATGAAGTTGAAAGCATGCTCAAGCAAACAAAAGACGAGAGAGCAGAAGAAAAAAATGAATCGATACCCTTAAGTAGAGAGAATACTTCTCCGCCACAAGAAAACAATGAGCAACGTCCTTATTAAACTAGAGAATGTCTGGAAAATCTACAAGCTTGGAAAGATTGAAGTTGTTGCTCTTAGAGGGCTAAATGTTATTATCAAAGAAGGAGAATTTGTAGCTATTCAGGGCCCCAGTGGCAGCGGGAAGAGTACAGCAATGAATATGGTTGGTTGTTTAGATTTACCAAGTAGAGGAAATATTTACTTAGGAGGAAAGGACATCGCTGAGCTTACTGAATCAGAACTCGCGCAGATCAGAGGAAGAATGATCGGCTTTATTTTCCAGCAATTCAACCTTATTCCGAATTTAACGGCACTTGAAAATGTTATGCTTCCTATGACCTTTCAAGGTGTTCCGCTAGCCAAGAGAAAAGCTCGGGCAAAAAAACTTCTTGAGCTCGTGGAACTTAAAGACCGTATGCAGCACAAGCCTAATGAACTTTCTGGTGGACAACAACAGCGGGTAGCTATTGCACGCTCATTGAGCAATGATCCTAAGATTATTCTCGCTGACGAACCGACAGGAAATCTTGATTCAAGAACCGGCTTGGTCGTTATGGATTTCCTGAAAAAAATGCATCGGGAAGAGAAAAAGACCATTATCATGGTAACGCATGATGAAAAGATAGCCCACTTTGCCCAACGCATTGAACTCTTAATGGATGGTCGCATTGCAAATTCAACCCAGAAGTAAATATAAAAACAAAACTACCGTCTTTCATTTTTCTGACTAAAAGTTTATTGAGTCGTCTCTTCTAAGTAACTAATTAAGAAAGATTTATAAAGACTCTTAGTTCATAACCTCGCCATGGATAGAAGAGAGGCCGTCACAAGGTGTTTAATTGGTTTAGGTGGCATAGCTCTAGGGCTTTCTCCTACAATGGCCGAGAGCAGGAACGAAAGAAATGAAAGGTACGATGTCTCCTATCTCTGGACACCAAATATAGAGGATGCACTCGACTACATGGAAGAAGTAGGAGGCGTTTTAGGGCAAGACTTACAAAGAGAGCTTCATGTAGTAAGGGCAGAACGAACAGGGATGTATGGTGTTGTTTATGATAGAAACACAACAAGATCATCTGCAGTAACAACTGCATATCGTCATTCTGGACTATTAACTAAGGCAGATCTTGATCCAGCAAGCATTGTAGAAGATAAAGACTATTATGATCTTTATAATATCGTGTATGGTACAGGACCGAACTTAGAGGTTCACCGAGCTAATTTTGCTAAAGTTGTCGCACAATTAGGACCAGAATTAGCAAAAGATCTGGTCATTGAAGAAAGAAGAGGCGGTACCTACGCCTTAGTCTATCAACGCCGTGGAGAAAAGGAATCAACCTATCAGGTCGCTCAAGATCATGCAAGACGACTAAAATCCATTGGAATTACTGCGGACATAAGTATTGAAAATAATCACGATGTTATTTACAGCAACGCAACTTACTTAGACCATATTGTCCAAACTGAGAGAGATGGAGATGCTCATGTTAGAAAAACGGAAAAAGAATCAACAAGAGATTTAGTTGTAATTGGTGAAATTACTACTCCAAGAGAGACTCAAACAAGTAGCACTTTAGAGAACGACATTAATACTTATATTCAACAATTGAGAAGACAAGGACGTTTAGATCATCATGAAAGAACCGCATGGTCAGTGTACGATTTAACAGCAAACGAGAAATTAGTTTCTCTTAATGAAGATCTTTCTCTCCAAACAGCAAGTATGGTTAAGCCATTTGTTGCACTAGCATTTTTTCATGAAGTAGAAAAGGGAAGACTCAGCTATGGACAAACCAGTCGAAAAAAAATGGAAGCGATGATTCAACGAAGTAATAACAATTGTACAAACTGGGTAATGGGTCAGGTAGGAGGACCGCGTACAGTGGAAAGGATTTTGCGACAAAATTATGGTTCTCTTTTTAATCAACTTTGCATCGTCGAGTATATTCCTTCGAATGGAAGATGTTATGCCAACATGGCATCTGCGCATGACTATAGTAGGTTTCTCTATGCTCTTTGGCATGATGAATTACCCTTTTCCAGGGAAATAAAAAGATTAATGGCACTTCCAAACAGGGATCGTCTGTACGATGGTGCACGCGAAGTTCCTCAAGGAACGCTGGTTTATGATAAAACAGGAACGACAGCCATGCTTTGTGGGGATTTTGGTCTTTTAGTAGCAAGAGGTGAAGATGGACGAAAATACCCCTATACCCTCGTTGGAATTATAGAGAGAAAAACAAGAGCAAGAAATCTCGGTTCATTTATGCGAACAAGAGGCGACATTATTAGGGGAGTTTCAAACAAAACCTATCACGAAATGAAGAGAAGGCATGCGTTGGTATGAAGAGAAGAACTTTTCTGTGGAGTTTAGCATGTGGAGCTTTGCTTGCCCATTGCATGAGGGACGATGTAAATCCGGATGGGAAGACACTTGAGCTCATTACGACAAGGCTCTATGATGACTTCTATAGTCCATTACGCTCTGCTTCAGGAAAAGAAAGTGCTCGTGAAGAGATTGCACGACAACTCTTACCCTATTCTCTCCAAGAAGCAGTGGATAATGGCATCATCCCCTGGGATCTGAAAGGATACACCCTTCCCTTAGGTATGTGGAATCGATCTCGTACGGTTAATTTTATCCAAGGCATGGAGGATATGTGGAATGACAAAGAAGGAATTGATAAGAAAAGTCAGCATGGGAGAATGCTACGGGAGAGACGAGATTATTTTGTAAACCTTATGCAAGGAAGGACAGTTCCAACAACTCTCGGAGAGTATCAACGTCAACTAACCGCTGGCTGTTTATCATTGCAAACACTTCTTGCACGCAGAAGAGACATGTACGGTCCAAAAAAGGTGGCATTGCTTGAGCTCATCATAGATCATTTCAATGAAAATTGTTTTCTCTCCTACACACTCCAAGAATTACTGACGCCATCCTATCACGGGAATGATATAAATCCATTGTTTAAAATTTATTTTTTTGATCATCTCTTACAAGAAGCAGGTTTAGGGTTTATCGAAGGATATCCTGCCCGTCACGACCATCATCTCAGTCATGGACCATTTCAGCTGACCAATGTTGCAGTAGCTGATGTCCAAAAGTATGACGTCAATTTTGAGAAAGATGAAATAGTACCCAGAGCACTTGAACAGTTCAAGGGAATTTATGATCATGTAAGAGCAGCAGCGCTGTTTGCCTATGCTAACTGGGAAAGAGTGGCAGATAACCTCATTACCGAAGAAAAAAAAACCAAACTACCATTCAGTTCTTCATTTATTGATATATTTCCTTCCTTAGATCAAACAACGCGATATGCTTTTGTCGCAGGAATGAGCGGATGTCTCCACCACCTTCCTACACGGACAAGGAAAATCGTGGCAAAAAAAAGCAAGAGAAACTGCAATATTTCCACGAGAACTTTCCGAGATGCGCGAGATGTTTGCAGAAGATGGACAGCTAGAGCGATATTTTGATGGAACGGTAAAGGCCTACTTGGTTTTAGAGCAGTATGATCGTCTGTGCGCAAGGTTTACTTAACAAGTTTTAAATAGCCGATAAGACTTCTTCTCCCGATGATTTCCATTGTCACATATAACATCATTGCACTTGTTGGTTTGTGTGGAGCAGGTAAAACAACTGTTGCCGATATTCTTGCCAAGAAAGGATATGGAAAGATACGATTCGGAGAGGTTACTATTGATGAGATCAAAAAAAGAGGTTTATTAGTTAATGAACAGAACGAACGTAATGTCCGCGAGGAACTCCGAGAACAACATGGCATGGCTGCCTATGCTATCCTTAACCTTCCAAAAATTCAAGAAAAGCTAGCAATGTCACCGGTGTGCATTGACGGCATGTATAGTTGGGAAGAATATCTCTTTCTGAGGGAGAGTTTCAAAAAGAATCTTGTTGTTCTTGCCGTCTATACTTTACCGTCGTTAAGAGTAAAAAGATTAAACACACGAAAAGAACGTCCTCTGCAGGCTGCTGAGATGTACAGCCGAGACAAGGCAGAGATTGAAAATCTTAATAAAGCCGGCCCTATTGCTCTAGCTGATTATACGCTTATCAATAACGGAAGCATGCAGGAATTGGAAGATGCAATCAATGTTTTTTTAGATGGCCTAGATAACATCAAGAATCGAGATAATAACGAGAGAAAAAATGACAGCTAACGAAACAGCCCCAGCTGAAAAGAAAAAGCAACGCGTAGACTGGGATACCTATTTTATGAACATAGCAGAGCAGGTTGCCTCTCGCTCAACCTGTGATCGTAAATTTGTTGGCGCAGTTATTGTCAGAGAAAGAAATATCCTTTCCACAGGTTATAATGGCAGTATTCGTGGCTTGCCACACTGTGATCAGGTTGGCCATGAAATGGAAAATGGACATTGTCTGCGCACCGTGCATGCTGAAGCCAATGCAATCATCCAAGCTGCACGCCATGGCATTAATATCAACGGAGCCACCTTATACACAACTGCTTCACCGTGCTATACCTGCTTTAAATTGATGGTAAATGCGGGCATAAAAAAGATATGTTATGGTGAATTCTACCGTGATGAACGAAGCATAAAGATTGCAAAAGAATTAGGCATAGAACTCGTGAAGGTGACAAAATGACTGCTGTAGAAGGAGCACCAACAGATAACAGAACATGTATCGATGAAACTCGTACATTAATTGGAATTGTGGAAGGAGTAACTCCTCCTCAGCCAGGAGAGATTAGTGATGTTGCTGTTGCACTTCACGTAGGATATGCACTCGCAATACTACCGTTCAGTGCAATGAGAACAAACCCGCCTGTACAGGATTACTTTCAACGGGCACTTGATCTTCTTGTAGACCAAGAGCACCCAGACCTAGATAAAGCAATTGAAGCAAACTATCGGATGGGATGGTATTTAGGCTCAACAGGACACCCTGAAGAAGCACTACGATATGCAGAAGAGTGCCAACGATTGCAACCAGACCGCTACGAAGGAACAAGACTAGCGGCAAGGACGTACTATACATTGGGGCAGAGAGGAAAAGCGGTAAAATTATACGTAAGGTCACTATTACAAGAGGTTTCTCAGAAAGGATTGTCAGATACTTACGTCGATAATTTATTGTATTTTTACCATAGAATATTTTCGCACGGTCTATCAAGGAGTGCTTCTTGGAATAAAGTCTAGTACGTCTTTCTGCAAATCCTTAAAAAGGATGAGATCTTTCTTGGGAACATGCGCATTTACCTTGATCATGCAGCCACAACTCAGGTAGATCCAAAGGTTGTAGAGGCCATGCTCCCTTTTTTTAGTGAGCAATACGGTAATCCTTCATCGATCCATCAATGGGGACGAGAGGCATTGCAGGCAAAGGAAAATGCACGGCAGATTATTGCTGCAAAGATTCACGCACATTCCTCAGAAATAATCTTTACTTCTGGAGGCACTGAAGCTGACAATCTCGCTATTCAGGGAGTTGCCTATGCCCTCCATAAGAAAGATAAACAAAAAAATAAGATTATTACTTCTGCAATTGAACATCCTGCAGTCCTGAATACGTGCAGCTATTTGGAGAGTCAAGGATTTCAGGTCATTGTTTTGCCTGTCAATCAGGAAGGCTTTGTTCATTGTGAGCAATTGAAGAATGCACTTACTGAGCAAACATGCCTTGTCAGTATTATGCATGCAAATAATGAGATAGGTACAATCCAACCATTGGAGAAAATTATTACCATCTGTCGGGAAGCAGAAAAACGAACAAAACAACGTATTATAGTCCATAGTGATACTGTCCAAAGCTTCACCAAGATCCCTCTTGATGTTAAAACTTTGGATATTGATCTGCTCAGCATGAGTGGCCATAAAATACACGGACCTCAGGGAATAGGGGCATTATTCTGTAAAACAGGAACACCGATTGAACCATTATTCTACGGTGGACATCAGGAAAAAAGCAAACGGGTTGGCACAGAAAATGTTCCTGCGATTGTTGGGTTTGGCAAAGCAGTTGAGTTAACAAACGAAAGGGATAATGAGCGAGTAGAGGCATTACGAAACATGTTCATTAAAGCTATCCTACAGGCAGTTCCTGAGGCTCATCTGAATGGTCCAAAAGAAGCACGATTCTGTGATAGGCTCCATAATAATGTAAACCTATCATTTCCGGGAATAGATGGCGAGTCGCTTCTCTTTGCGCTTGATATGAAAGGGATTGCAGTTTCTACTGGCTCTGCCTGCTCTTCTCAAAGTTTGGAACCTAGCCATGTACTCAGAGCAATACAACTTCCCAAGAAGTATCTCCAGAGTTCAATACGATTTACCCTTGGAAAAGAAAACACCAAAGAAGAGATAGAAAAAACCGTAAAGATACTGCAAGAGATTATTCTTCATCTGACGAAGAGTTTTTGATTTGCTGTACTTCTAGGCGCTGTAGTAGTTTTTCAGAGTAAAGTTAACGCTGGGGGCAGGCGTTATTTTCCGAGTTCTTCTTTTAGTCGTTGAATGATGTTCTTAAATTCCAATTATTCCCTCATCAATGCATTCTTTCCAGTTCATTTCGTTTGCCATCGTTAGCTTCCAGTGATTTTAATAAAACCGTATAAAACAATCCCATTGATGATGTTGTTTCTTAACTCTTTTGAAAGATTGTTCAGGTTTGGTTCAAAAAGAAGATTAACTTTTCTGTCTAGTTTTTTTTCATATTTTGCGACATCAAGTTTTGATTCTTTTGCTTCCACAAAAATATCAATGTCGCTTTTTTCTGTAAAAATGGCTTTTGCTCCACTTCCAAAGAGGACTATTGAAGAGGGTAAGGATTCTTTTTGAATGTACTCAATAAGTCCAGATTCGTTGATTTTGAAAATAAGCCCATTTCTTTTATAGAATTTGTATTTTTGGCTTTCCGTATTAGCAAAATAAGTGGGGTAGAGAGTAGCTTCTTTCTTTTTGATAAAGCCTAGTTTTTCAAGATCAGCAATGTATTTTATTACAGTAGCATGGCTAAGCTTCAAGTTTCGGGCAAGACCTCGAGCTGAAAAGTCTTTGGTCGGAAATTCTATAAAAAGTTCAAGTATTTTGTAGGTGTTGTTTTTGAGTAATTTATCCATTTTGACTGCTTGGTTAATTATTTGACCAGATGGTTAAAAAAATGACCAACTAATATAACAATCTTTTCCTTTTATGTTGTCTTTGTTAAGTGGTTAAATCATAGAAAGATTTATAAATATATTTTAACACTTCATTCAATATGTTAAGAGTATTTAGAGCTAGAAGAGAACCACTTGATTTTGCCCAGATAGTGGGTTCTTGCACAGATGATGGAAGGAAAGCAGGAGCTAGTTGGGATAATGTTAATTTAGCTGATGGCTCTAATGAAAGAGCACAAGAATTGGCTAGTTACTTTGTTGATTTTCATAAAAGATTATTGGGAGTTCCTACGATGGAAGGTCTTCTTGAACTATCTGCGAGTTTAGCAAACTATCGGGCATTGGAATTAGCAAGAGATACAACTAGAAAAAATAAAGTTCTTTGTAGTAATTTATCTCATGTTTCAATCGTAAGAGCAGCAGACTCATTAAGATTAGAAACTATTGTTTTGGATGTTGACCCAACTAATTATCAAGTCAGGGATGAAGAGATAGCAAGAGCAATTAGCCATGATGGAAAACATATTGCAGCCATTGTATCAACGTATGGGACTACTCAATTAGGCCATGTGGAAAGATTGGCTGAAAGCGAATTAGTCAAACAATTGAGAAGCGAAGGAGCATGGCTTCATGTTGATGCTGCGTATGGTGGTTATGTGGGGACATTATCAAGCCATATTAAAGCAAAAGTTCCAGATGCAGATTCAATTACGATTGATCCATATAAATTCGTTGGCAAGCCAGGCGTTGCTCTTCTGTTGGTGTATAAAAATAAAGCACCAAAAACAAATGTAGAATATTATGTTCATTCGCCATTTACTGTCCATACGACTTTATCTGCTGGTCCAGTTGCAGCGTGGGGACAAACGGTTAGAGATTGTGGAGATGTATATGGCTTACGAGAAATTGCCGACCAATGTGTAGAAATTGTTAGAAGAACTGGTGCAGAATTACGAAGGCAAGGAATTTCACTTGTTCATTTTCCAGAGATGTCAATAGTTCCAGTTACATTAGATTCTCCTGAAGAAGTTGATTATGTTCATGGAAAGTTATTGAATGAAGGGTTTAGTGTTGGAAAAATTCGTATTGCAGGAAGAGATTATGAAATGAATGGAATAAGAATGGTTGTCACACCAAAAGTTAATCCAGATTTAATGTATGGGACAGCATCAAAATTAGTTGATAAGATTGTAGAAGCAATCAAAACGCCCTCCCCCTAATTGTTTTATGATTTCTAGATCTTATGCCAAAAAAGATCACTATAAGCGTAACAATAAGAATAACCCCATAGACCATGAAACCAGAATGTTCTTTGCAATCAAAATCCTCCTTTGCTGCACAATCCGGATCACAAAGATTGTCAGCAACCTGATCACAAATACCGTCCGGTTGTCCAGACCGGCAATCAGAAGAACAGCTCATATAATGCTCTTGTGGTTCGCAAACGTTATTACCACAGGTACAGTCAGATGCACACGTCTCTATGCTCTCTGATCCATCACAGAGGTTATTTTGATTACAAGTTGAAAACATACTAAGATCTGCTTCTAAAAGTAATTCTTCATTATTCATAATCTGAAGTGTTTTTGCATGGGGGTAGTATGGCAGCAGAAGGTTCACTGAGCTGTTGGTTGATGTGGAACTGGATCCTCCTTGAACAGTCTCCTTACTTACGGGGAGCCCATAAAACCTGTTAACATTTACATTGAATGATGTCTCGTGTAAGAGTTCCCCTCTAAACGAGACTATTTTTGCCTTGTACCCTCCATCTTCTCTTTCTATTGGCGAAGTTACTTCGACAAGGTCAATGCTTTTAAGTGAAAAATTGCCTGAGTCATAGTGCAATGCTATTGAGTAGGATAATGTATGAGATGATGTATCAGCAAATACCCGGGGAAGCGATATAAGCAAAAGTACAAAAACAATCAGCTTTCTCATTTCAGTTCCTGTACCATTTTTTTTAAGTATCATTTTTTAAGCATTTTAAGCAAGCCTAGCCTTGATCCTCAATGAACCTTCTTCCCCTGGTTCCCTGCGGCTCAATTGGTTCCTGATCTTGGGAATCATATATGCTGAGTTTTTCACTTAATATCCTTTCGTTTACAGGGCCAAAGTCATTTTCAAGGTCATAGTTTGATTTCATGATGGAAGTTTGTGTTGGCCGTATGTTTTTGTGGACATAGGCGCATCCTCCATCTCCCCAGTCACTACCATCAGGAAAAAGCCCGAGCTCAGGGAACGTTTGTTCAGGGTTTTTGTAGTAGGTGGTACCTTCAATACCCTCTATGCCTGTATAATAATGCACTCCTCTTATTCCCTCAAGATCGCCCCACTTTGCCTGAGCTGCCTCCAGGTTAGGGGCACAATTTGGGTACTCTCCTGTTTCAGTTAAGTCGGCGGAACCATATTCAACATACTCATCTGCCAATCCCCCAAACGCATGGCCTAATTCATGCGCCAAGGTTCTGCCTAGGTATTCCGAGCCTTTCAGGGGATTTTCTAATGACAGGTAAACGATCCCTCCACTTGCTCCAGACGTTGGAAATTTAGCGAATGATCTGAATAAATAAGGAGAAACAACAACAACTGTATCCCGCTCACAGCTTTGAACAAAAGTTTCGTAATATGTCTCATCAGGGATATAAAGTGTATCAGCACCAACACCCTTGACCGGCGAATCAAAAGTATAGTGCGGATAATCGGGCACAAGTACCATCCAAAAATTGAACTTGTCCTTGTTTTCCTTAAATGGAGTCAGACTAAAAACCCCAAGTTTAGTCTCAAATTTGCCTTCATAATCCAAGAGGAGCTTTATCATCTTTTCAAAGGTTTCATAATCCTTAAAATTTGCACCGACGAACACCATATCATGTTTTTTGGCAGGGTCGCCATTTTTCAGTACTTCCTTGCATGAAGACGCAGCAATACATTTCCTGGCCTGAACATTGCATTTTTTGCCATCGCCGCAGTCACTATCATAACAACACTCATATTTCTGACAAGCATGGTTTTTAACGACGCCGCATTTGCACTCCAACTGCACACAGTTTGAGTTTATGCAAGCCTGGTCCTGCGGGCAGCCTTCATTATCTTTGCACGAGCCTTTGAATTCCGCAGCCACCGCCATTTTCCCCTGAACTACCACCCTGCAAACATTCTCAGTTCCAATGCAATCTCCAGACCACTTTGAGAATACCCAGCCTTCATCAGGCGTTGCCACTAAGGTAACCAGTTGATCGACCTTGTAGTTTTTTAAACAGACAGACCCACAGTCAATTTTCTTGTCAAGAGACCTCACAAGCCCAGCCCCGATCTTGTCCACAGTGAAAAGGTAGTCAGTTTGGGCAACTGCTGGGTTTAACCGTATCTGCACGTTTCGCACCCCTTTTCCATCGTTTTGGTCAACATCATAGATAATCCAAAGTTGGTTGGGCTCCATGGGTCCATCAGTTATGCTACCATCCGGCTCATCAAACACCAGTTTAGTCTCAGGAGAATATTTCTTAATCTGCCATCGTTCCCAGTCTGCCTCTTCTATTTTTTCAACCCGCCACGTACCTTTCTGTGTTCCCATTTCCCACTCATGCTCGTTCTTTATATCTAAAAGATCTGTCGGCGGGTCTACATACTCCCATTCTCCATCAGCATACGAAACCAAGACAGTAATGACTCTCCATTTCCCTACAAATTTCCACTGGGGTAGAAAATCTTCCTTGTTGTCAGTATCATTACGAGGAATTATGTTACTGGTTTGGTTTGGTAAAACTGTCTGGTTTTGGTCGGTTTGGTTTAGCAAAATTGTCTGGTTTACTGCAGCGGTCTGGTTTATCGAACCAGTTTGGTTTATGATAGGCTCAACTGGCAGAAGCGTTGTATTTCCGCTGTCATTAGTACCTGGACTTTGGAATCCAGGGCCTGTTGTTGGGGCAGTCCAATTGTCACTTTCTGGAGCTATGTATCCCGGCCCAGTCTCTGGTTTTTGATAACCTGGTCCTACAGTCGATTCTTGATAACCAGGCCCGATGGTTGTTTCCTCATAACCAGGGCCAACCTTTGGGGCAAGGTAACCTGGACCTGTTGTTGGGGATTTATAGCCCTCATCGCTGGTAACCATACCGGTGAATTGAGGCGTGGTGAATAAACCGAAGACCAGCATAGCGAAAAAGAACAGCATCGAAGCGTTGATGATCCCTCGCTCCATTGAGTTTGCCATATTAGCTTTGTCCGAACTTCAACCAAACGGTTCCTGCGTTCTCAACAAGTGGTGGTTCAACACGGTAGACTACCCAAATGAAATCAACAATACCTTCGTCTTCTTCCACAGGCCCGTCTCCAACTCCATTGTTCCAATTCGACAGGGTGATCTTTCGTGTAGGCCCATACGGATCAATATCCCATCTGGCCCAGTCCTCATCAGTGATTTCCGTAACCGTCCATGTTCCTGCTGAGTCTCCAAAACTCCATGTGCCGTCTGATGACAACTCTAGATTTCGAGTAACCGATATCCCCAAAGCTCCTGCCCCTCCGATATCATAAAAAATCCGTTCTGAGAAAACGCGCCATGAACCAACAAAGGCTGCATCAACTTGGCTGTCAAGTTGGGGTAGACCAATGTCATTATTATTTTCTTGTTCATCAACATCAAGCTCTGGTGGTGCATCATTTTCTGCCTCGCTCTTGAGATCTCCAGTTATTACAAATGAATCTACCATCTTTTGAACAGTTCCTAAATAATCAGTGAACGCATCATCTTCTGCTACAAATGTCAGAACGTACGAGATGTCATTTTGTATGGTAAATACTTGGAGAAATTTTAACCTCTGAGTTCCTGCTGTGCCGGTGAAAATTATTTTATAAGCTGGATTACCAGAAAGGGTTACTGATCCTAACTCCAGAAGAGAAAAATCAGCAAAGGTTTGTTGCATGCTTTCAACAGCAATATCCTTGTATGCCTCTAGGGTAAGTGGTTGGTTAGAAAGATCATTCATAACGAGATTGATATTTTCCTGAAAGAGATCAGTATCACTTTCTTTAGGCGATTGAAACGCAAAGACATTATCTGTGGTAGGTACAAGCTGCCATGACTCAGGATACTCTATTGCTACTTTATACACAGGATCCTCATAAACCAGAAAGTTGTCATTGTTGTTCCTTAACCCTTGGGAAACAGGAGGAGCATTTTCAGCTGTTTGCGTGCAGCCAATTATTACCACAACTATCATCAAAAGAATGGAAACTCCTAACGTGCGTTGGTATTTCATGCAATCACCGCCTTTTTTAAACTGTTTACGAAACTTTGGCGAGGTTGCTTTAAATAGTTTTCGATTATTCCTTCAATCAGATTTGACCGTGCTTCGGAGCCAAAACAAACATTTAAGAACATTCATTCTCTTGCAGGATCATGCAAAATACCGTACCCTATCAGAATCTCACGCTTATTGGATCAAGCCATATTGCACGAGAAAGTGTTAAAGAGGTAAAGGAAACGATTGAAAGAGAAGATCCTGAGATCATCGCAGTAGAGCTTGATGCAAAACGATACTATGGGTTACTCGAAGAAGAACAGGCATCAAAAAAAAGATCAATTGGCTTTTATAATATTAAACGGGTCGGCTTCAAGGGATTCATCTTTGCTGTTGTTGCTTCGTGGGCTATGCGAAAGCTCGGAAAATATGTAGAGATAGATCCAGGAACAGAGATGCTTGTAGCCATCAAACTTGCAAAAAAGAAAAAACGAAAACTCGTCCTTATCGATCAGGATATTGAGATAACTTTACGGAGATTTTCAGAAACTTTAACCTGGAAAGAACGATGGCAGATGTGCAAAGATGTCTATACCGCAGTGATAAAACAAAAGCCCTTTATCCAGTTTGATATTACCAAAGTACCAAGCGAAGAAATCATTCGAAAATTGATGCGCGAGGTTAAGAAAAAGTATCCCAATATATACCATGTCCTTGTTGAAGAGAGAAACGAAGTCATGGCTCACCAACTCCATCGCATCCTTGAAAACAATCCGGAGAAAAAGGTACTTGCCATTGTCGGAGCTGGTCACGAAGAAGGAATAACAAGCATCCTAAAAAGACTGAAATCAGCTGAAAAAACAGGAACTGAAGAAAAGTCAAGCATCCAACTCGTTTACAGTACCCCAAAAGTCATACCATAAAACGCTCCATAGTCTCATTTCTTCTTATTAAGGTAGGGATCCTTATTGATATTGACCTCCTCCTCGGGGTAAACCCTCAGACGTAGATTAGGTCGTAGTGCAAAAATAATCTTTGCGCTTATGCTTTTCAATATCTGAACAGCATCGACCGGTGCTACCGTCAACGGCATCTCGGCAATGACATGCACATGTTCTAATTGTACTTCCCTCTCCAGAAGTACAACGTTTGCCTTCTTCGCTGCTTCTTCAAGAGCAATGAGGCAAACATTTTTATCATACGTTCTCTTGAACCGTTTATAACGGTACTTTGTACACCACTCAATGTGCCAAGTGCTCTTGCCTTCGGAATGTTGGTGGCTAAAGTAGTTGCTGTATTTCATTGGGCCTCACCTCTCTTCAGGTGGGGCTCACCATTTTGCCAACACAACGATCCAGAATAACTCTTCTATAAAAACGCCATTCATCCCCTACCTAAAGGTACCGCTTGCGCACGAAGAATAAGATTCAGTTAGGCGCAAGCTGGGGATTTCTGGCGGGGTTCATTAAATGCCCGAACGGAGATTTTTAACGAAGTATAAAAATCAGAGTGAGAGTGTAACGTGGTCAAGCGACCGAAGGGAGCGCAGAAGTCTCAAATTCTCCGAGCAGTAGGACTTTCCGTAGTTTTTGATTACTCTTGCTAATAAATTACTGGCAAAGGCAGACTAGAATTAGGGGGACAATTTCGTTATTTTTTA
>JACPJR010000006.1 GCA_016187565.1 Candidatus Woesearchaeota archaeon | reverse complement strand
TTCTGCACCTGTCCCACTGAGTCATTCCCGAACAACGATAGGTAAACCGTGTAACTTGCAGAAGATGGACTCTTGGCGTACAAGGATTCGTTCAGCATAAGCGAGTAATTACTTCCTGCTGATGTTAACGTCCCTGCACGACTCTCAGAACTCACTTGCGGCAGCTGAAATAACTCTATGACGCTTTTGTTGAGATACGCCGTTTGAATGCTATCACCTGCATCAGGATCACTTATCAAGGCAAACAAAGAAACATTTTGGTCGTCGTAAACTGATAGGTTGCTTACCGTTATATTGCTTATTGAAGGGTACGCGCCTATCACGCTCGCTGCTGCACGAAACTCATCAACTAATATTGTACCCGTGGCATTTGCAACTGAATTGTCAACCACACCCAAACTTACATACCGAATCTGTTCATTGTTAAAGGAAATGCCGGTTTGATTGCAGAAGACCGTACTATTAAGCCAACATATTACCTGACCTGTACGGCTATAATAGAGCTCAAGTTGATGCCAAGAGTTTAGACTCAGATTCTGTTTTATCTGGTTTGCACATTCTCCAAAGGTTCCCTGACCTGAGCCTGAGAAATACCCACACCCTAAACTTTCATTCTCATCAAAATACGCAAAGGCCTGCAAGTACGGCAAGGGTGAGGATGCATCCGCTACACCCATGAAGATCCACGCATAGTTTGTTCCCGATGCAACGGAAACATTCTGTACGTTGATATAACTACGCAGGTAAATACTTGTTTTCCCAGGAGGAGTGTATTGATCGTAAACCTCCACTCTGACTTTCGAACTGTTTCCCGAATTTGATTTGCTCACATTGCCATATTTCTTATCCATATATGCTATACTTGTATCTTGAATAATAGTGAAACTCCCTGCGCCAGTCGAACAGATGGAACCGGACCATTCTGCGTTCTGAGGCAATTTGTCGCAGTAGTCTGTGGTCCCACTCGCTTCAAAATCATCATACGTATAACTCGTTCCGACATAACCCGAAAAACTTGCGACTTCTACTATCTCGACAAAATCATTATTTTCAATAAAAGAAAGGTTTGTGCTTTCCCATCGGGAACAGGTTAAATTGTTTGTGTGCCATTGTTCATTAGGACACTTGAGGATTTTTGTGACGTTTTTGTTATAGATGGGCAATCGCACGGTGGCATTGGTAAAGGTAAAGACTCCTCCAACGTAAACCATCGCAGTAGCGAAACGAGGATCATACCCGCTTTGCAACGTAGTTATACCCGCAGGATCATTGAGACCATGGAACTGGACAAGACTATCTTGACCGCTTTCCGCAGACACTGAGAAATTCATTTCGTAGGTCCCATCTAGATTCTGAACTAAACCTGACACGGTTATGTCAGTGCTGTAGGGATCACTCTCTAATCGGGCTTCGAGTACTGACACGAGCGATTGAACGTCATTATCCTGAACCACGTTGCCTGTTATAGTCAACGACTGAAAATAGTGGGGGTTCTCAAAGACGAGATAGAGAGAGAAAATGAAAATAAACAGTCCAATACCCTTCATACCTGTTATCCAGATTTCTCTTTTCATTGCCGCCTTTTTTTGTAATAGGATTTGATGACACCTTCTATTTAAACCTTTTTATTTGTCGTCGAATAATCTCCGAAACCAAGAAAAAACCGACAGATTTATATACTCATTCGTCTTAAGACAGTAGTAAATATCATAGAGGGGTGGAACGAATGAAAAAACTATGGCTATTAATGTTAGTTTTCTTAGTGAGTGTTGTTAATGTTTATGGTGTTGAAGTAGTGGGCTGTCGAACCATCTATGACAACAGCGTTCTTGTAGGAAATATTACTGCTGATCGGTCTCCATGTATTACCATAGGAGCAAATGATATTACCCTAGATTGTCAGGGATACACGATTAATGGGAACAGTAATGCCATTGGAATAACTGCTCAAAACAAACAGGGATTTACAATCAAAAACTGTAAAGTTAGTGGGTTTCCAGAAGCAAGCCTTGATTTTGATTATTCTAACAACAGTATGATTCTCAACAACACCTTTCAGAATTTTGGGGTTGGAATAGCTTCTTCAGGAAATCTTATTAAGGACAATAAGGTAAACGGTCAATCTTCTATCTGGGGACCTTCGAACACCTTTGAGGGGAATACGTTTACCCTGAACTCAAACAATCCAGCCTTAAACATTCATGCTGATTACAACATCATCAGAAACAATGTTTTTACTGGCGGTGGTGATGGCTTTGGGATTATGAATTCGTACAATGCAAACTACAACGAGTACGTCAACAATACCATTACGTATTTTGGTGAAGGAATGTCACTCGGAAGTTATGTTGCAGGTGCCAATTACAATACCGTAGCAAACAACAGTTTTGTTGACAATATTTATGGTATTGAGGTTATTGGTGGTGACTTAAACAGCATTACGGGCAATGACATCAGCTCACGAAACTGGACTGAAGCAGACACAACGTATGAAGGATGGGGTATTGACTTGGGTGGCTCACGAAATAATGTCTTATGGGGAAACACCATCCATAACCAGAACAATGGCCTTGATGTTAACTTAAACTTATACTGTTACCAGGGTATTCAGAATACTTGGGACTTCAACATTACGCCTAGCTGTGAGGGAGATTGTATCAAGCCAGACTGCAGTGAAGTGCTTGATAACCAAGGAGGATGGTTTAATGGCGGTGCTGCTTTACTGAATGGAATGGGATATGGGCCATTGGCAGAAGTTACTGGCATAGTTCCTCGTGATGATCCGATCATTACTGCTGGCTGGCAGAGCATTAATTACCCTGATGCTATCGACGGCAATACCTTGTATCACACCCAAAGCTCAGGCAGTGATTATGTCTATTGGGAAGTCCACAGTTTACTCAGCCGTTATGATGTCTATGCCTGGAAATTCGATCATCCCTGGAGCCCACAGATGAGTACAACTGCAAAGTACATGATCAAACATAAGTACGGTCTAACAACCAAATACGTTGACCAGAGCACGCCAGGAGATCAATGGATCTACTTAGGAAGATATACCTTTGATGACTCAGAATTACAAGGAGTAGCAATCTTCCCGAGTACTGGTGGTATCGTAGCAGCTGACGCAGTGAAGATCATCAGTGTGTCTTAGACATTCTTTTTTATTTATTTTATTTTTGATACACCTTTCGAGAGGTTGTCGAGGAAAAGGACCTTAGGAAATAGAAATCCTTACAGTTATTACCTATGTTTTTTCATGAAATCGAAATTCATTTGTAATAGTTAAAAATACCTTCATGAAAATCTTTGCTAAAATCACTGACTTTATGATTCTGACGGTTTTCCTTCTATCTTCATGGTCCCATAGATGAGCTGTGCTTTCTTGGGGATCTTGATGGTAATTCTTTGTACTTGCCCTGGCTCAGTAAACACGAGAGTTTTGTTGAATGACCCATCAGCAAAAACATTAATTACTTGTGTACCTTCAGGCAGGACCTTGACAGGCACATACTGGTGATGGGATAAATTACCATCAGATGCTTCTACCAGAATGGTGTAATCACCCGTATCATTGTTTGTTGGCAGCCATTGCCCGGTTTCATTGAACGGTGCACTGTAATACAAGGTTAGGGTATCATTATCAGGGTCTGAAGCGTTTGCCTGTAAGCTTGCTGTTTGACCTGCTATCGCAATAACCGGTTTCATGGGTTCGAGGTATGGCTGATGGTTGTTGCTACCCAACGTAGCCATGATACTGTACGGAGAGCCTGCACGCTTAACCACAATCTCTGCCCTGCCATCATCATCAATGTCAGCAATAGCAGGTGAACTCCCAATCAACCCACCAAAACTGTAATTAAAGAGCTGGGTGCCATCACCGTTAATAACGTGCAATAGTGACTTGTTGTTCTCGGGAATAAGGATTTCATTGTCACCATTGCCATCAATGTCGGCTATAACCGGAGGATAGCCAGGACTAACAAAGGTATTACTGTTCGTATACTCACAATCAATACGTTCACCAGCAACATCAATACAGGCAATACCGCCTTTATCAGTGTCATACGTGTACGTAAACGATAATGCTGCCTCAACTGACGCATCAGTATCAAGATTGGCAAGAGCTACGGTAAACGGAGAAAAGAAGGATAACAATAACCATTTCTCACGACGGCCTGTTGCTGCGTCAAAGACATAAAAGCTATTACTGCATGTCTTATAAGGACTGCAGGAAACTGAGGTGGTCATCAAAATCTCATACTGATTATCACGATCGTAATCATAAATCACCGGAGCACCACTAAACGAACCAAAGGAGGTTTCCTGCCATTTTAATGAAAGACGATTATTCACATAATCATACACCTGTAAGGCATAATACGTACCCACAATAACCTCTAGTTCTTCATCATTGTCAACATTGGCTACAGAAACACCACCCTTTGAACCACCGTTTCCTACGGTTATGTTCGTGACTAAACCATATTGATTGCCATTGTCATGCAACGCATACAATTGCCCTGACCAGACGTCCAGGCCTGGACCAACAAAGTCAGTAAACAATATCTCGGTGGTTCCATCAGCATCAAGATCGGCAGCTGCCATCCCTATCCCAATCATCCCACGATGCCAGTCATCAGTCCGAGGACTGTAATGCTCAGGAACTGTAAAACCTTGAGACCATTTCAGATATAAATCTAAGAATTCACCTCTTACCGTATAATCAATTAAATAAACCGTCCCATTAGCGAGTCCAACCACAATCTCCTTATTCGCATCACCATCAGTATTGGCAATAATCGGAGCGCCATTTGAAAAATCTCCAACGTGCAACGAACCACGTTGTCTGAGTTGTAAACCATGACCACGATCTTGCATCTCAAAAACATACAACCATGCATCAGGATCTTCCATGGTGCCACGAACACTCCACACCAACACCTCCTCATGGCCATTATTATCCAAATCTGCTACAACGTTTCGTGAAGCTAAATCAACATTTCTGCCAGTCTCAAATAACAAATCCAACTGCTCAACGTCCTTAGCATTACTCATATCTCCTTTCAGTAAGGTAAATCCTGTTCTTCTATTATCGTGCTGATAGGTGGGCCAGTCGGTGTTAAGCGTATCCAAATACTCTAAAGTACGCAAAGCTTTCTCAACTCGGATTAATGGGAAGTAAGCACCTGTATTCCCACTAGACATTTTAACATCTGAAATCCAAATAGGCTCACCAGATGCCTTTAACGCAATTTGAATTTGATCAGGAGTAAGTGTGTTATTGTAGGCTTGCTGTAGAAGTGCTGCTGCTCCAGCAACATGTGGTGTAGCCATTGATGTTCCTGAATGATTGTCAAATGAATGATTCAGAACAGCAGAATTAATTTTAGCACCAGGTGCCAGTAAATCAAGAGTAGAATACCGATTAGTTGGACAGTATAAATCTTTCTCAGAGGGGTTTACATCTTGACACCCAGAATCATTATAGTGAAATGTCCCTTCAAATGATTGATCATACACTGCACCTACAGAAACGGCACCTCGTGCACACGCAGGTTCCTGAATTCCATCTTTAAATCCGTCATTTCCTGAAGAAACAGAGACAAACAAACCACCATCATATGCGTCATTGATAGCTCTAACAGAAGGATAAGTTGGGATACAATCAGGATCGCTATAACTTTTGCTCCCACCAATACTCATAGTAATAACCGAAATGTTGTATGCCATTGCGTTCTCCAAACACCAATCGATGGAATTGGCTTCCGCAGTAGTACTACAAGATCCGTTAACATCTGCACATGCTTTCATAGCAATTAAATGACTTTTAGGGGCAACACCTTTTAGCTCTCCGTCAAGAGAAACAATACCAGCAACATGGGTCCCATGACCTTTAAAGTCCATTGGAATAGGGTCATTGTCATAATAATCGTACCCATAAAGCACCTTACAGTCAGGTCCCATTGATTCACAACCACCCATACTTGGATGTGTCCAGTCTATCCCCGTATCAACTACACAGACAGTAACCCCAGATCCAACATATTCCTGATTCCACATTAAAGGATCAACTTCAATAAGGGGCACGCTTTCAGTCAAATCGGGCCAATTTTCTCGATCTGCATCTATCTGAAGTACTCGTGAATCATTACGTAACTTTTCCAGTCCTGTAGATCTCAAATATCCACTAAAAGAAGGATATCCAAAAGACATCCGAATCAATTCAAAATCTGATTTATTGAGATTTTCTAGAACTTTCTTTTCAATACTTCGAAAGTATTGTGCATTTTTCTCCATTATTGGTCGCCTCTTAGAGATCGTTCGTGGAATATCACCATATGGTAACCTCTCCGGTGCATCCAATAGAACAGAAACCAAAACGGTTTCATGATCTAAGAGAACTTTCTCAACATTGGGATCAACAATAACTGAATGATTTTCTGCAAAAACCTCTTGCGGTAAGGAAATGAAGAGAATCAAAAATAAACTCCATCTGGGATCATATGGATTGAGTCGAGAGCTAAGCATTTTTAATCCTCTAGGTGGTCTATGAAATCCACTTTATCTCCATCAATTCTAAGAACATTGGGATTTGTAATAAGTTTCTCTAAACCCTTCTCAGTAACATACCCAGAGAATGAAGGAGAAGAACTCATCATGTTGATAAGCTTAATATCTCCTTCATCAAGTGTTGACAAGACTTCCTGTTCGAGACCTTGATAATAGTCCGCATTTTTTTCATATTCAGCATGACAACCACGGACAGTTCTATCACAGATCAAATTTCGATCTCCTTTCAACAAAACAGAAACAAGAACTTCATCATTAGACTCGAGGTCACTAACAACCTGAGGATCAACAAATAATCCTTCAATTTCTTCATCAAAATTGCTCATCGACTCATTATTTAGACACGTTTTTTCTTGACATAAACAATCAGATGAATCATATGCTCTACCTGGAATCACTTCATGCGTACAATCTATCCCTTCACAATTAGGTTTAAACTTTAGATTAATGCACTCTATAGAATGACAACAGGATGCAGGAACACAATCTTCATTTTTTTCACAATAATTATCCGATGGAATCTGGCTCAATGTATTATTGTCATCGTATGTTGACTTTTTTTCCTGACATCCAACGACCAAAAATAATGACAAAACAAGTACGCTCGTAAGTAAGATTTTTTTCTTCACCTCTCCTCACCTCTTCTTATTTCCACCTGAACAATATCATAGGCCTCAAATGGTATGTTACAAAACCGCCGATGATCACAAAAATTAAAGGTAATGGATGCAATCTGTAGAGAAACGTTCTCATTCAAGGTAAAGACAGAAGGCTTGCTGGCATTGCTGTATTTTGGATCGTACAATCTCTGGGTTGGCACGCCGTTAATGCGGAAGAAACAAGCCTTGGTGTTACGATCACAGTACAGCAAATCAATAACGTATTTTTCCTTATCAATGATATAGCCACGTTGAGTATCCAGGCGTGCACCAATCTTCATGCTCGTTTTATCGTAAGAATCAAACTTTTTGTACGTCAGATTCGTGAAGTTCTGGTACACTCTAAAATACTCCTGGATAGAGGGGGTATGAATGGTTTGGTTGTGAATGGTTGTTGCAAAAGGAAGTTGAGAAGGATCTGGAGAAAACGGCGTTAAAATTGACGGAGTATCCAGAGCTGTCGTGAAGACTATGCTTAGGAATAAGCTTGTTATAACCCATAATATCATGCGTTTTTTCATGGTAACAACCCCCCAAAACCAATTACAGTCAAGTCCTTAATAAAGCTTTTGGCCGCTTTTCTGAAAAACTTACGACAGTGCCGTAAAACTGCAAAGTACATGATCAAGCACAAGTATGGCTTGACAACCAAATACGTTGATCAGAGCACGCCAGGAGATCAATGGATCTACTTAGGAAGATATACCTTTGATGACTCAGAATTACAAGGAGTAGCAATCTTCCCGAGTACGGGTGGTATTGTTGCAGCTGATGCAGTGAAGATCATCAGCGTGTCTTAGGTTTGTTTTTTATTTATTTTTCTTTAATTTCTTCTTCGAAAATCCTTCTTACCCCAACTAAGTAACAAAAAATAGAAAGGTTTTTATAGATTCTTCACATTAATGTACTATTTGTGAAGCTGATACCATCCAATAAAAGCATAGCAGGTTCTTTTTCTCAGCGATGTGTATGCAATAAAAAAGGTATTGAGCTCTCGGTAAGTTATCTTGTGTTGCTGATTCTGATGATAGCCATTCTAGGATTTGCCTTTGTTGCTGTAAGTAAGATGCTTGGGA
>JACPJR010000005.1 GCA_016187565.1 Candidatus Woesearchaeota archaeon | reverse complement strand
TAAAAAATAACGAAATTGTCCCCCTAATTCTAGTCTGCCTTTGCCAGTAATTTATTAGCAAGAGTAATCAAAAACTACGGAAAGTCCTACTGCTCGGAGAATTTGAGACTTCTGCGCTCCCTTCGGTCGCTTGACCACGTTGCACTCTCACTCCGATTTTTATACTTCGTTAAAAATCTCCGTTCGGGCATTTAACAGCAACTATGTGATTCGAGCCTTGCAGCGCTCTCATCAAAATTTTCTCCAGCTCTGAAAAATAAACTTCGTTAAATTCCGATGTTATGTCCAATAATTTTCCCCGGCTCTGATGTGATCATCTAACGTCTTATAGTCAGATTCAGTGATTAGTGGTATAGATGGATTATTAGGTCTTACTCGATAAAAAGTAGCCCTAAGTCTTCCTGGAACTCCTGGTCTTGGTCCTGGTGCGAATGTTCCTAATACCTCAATTCTATCTGTCGATCCATCACCATTGTCATCAAAGCCATATAACTTGAAGAATTTCCTTGATTCAACTGCATCTGGATTTTGATTCATTATTTGCTCGTATTGTTCTTTCTCCCACTTTGGTCTGGAGACTATCAATTCATACCCCATAACACCTAACCAAGAAGCAACTAATCCAGCAGCTATAAATGGTTTAGCAGTATCATATATCTTTCTCATAGTATCATAAATCTTTTCTTTCATGAATGGTGGTGATAAACCGAAATATTTAAATACTATTATCCCTGTACAGGTAGTATGATTAATAATGTATATACAGATTTAATGAAAATTGGACTTACAGGGGGAGAAGCAAAAGTTTATGCTTCTTTACTTGAAATAGGACATTCAACAGTAGGGCCTTTGCTAAAAAGAGCAAAAGTTGCTCATTCTAACATTTACGAGATTCTAGATAGGCTTCTAGAAAAAGGAATTGTTACAATGATTATAAAAAACGGAGTAAAAACTTTTCAACCAGTAAGTCCAATTAACTTATCCAAGTATTTGGAGAAAAAACAAACTGAATTAAATTCTCAGAAAGAAACATTAAACCTCATCCTACCAAGAATTCAAGGCTTGGAACAAACATTTCCCAAACAAGAGGCAATGTTATTTGTCGGATTAAGAGGTTTAACAGCAGCTTATAAAGAGTTCTTTGCTGATGCTACAAAAAAAGATGAGAATATTTGGATTTATGTGCATGATCAATCATACGCAGCTGTTTCTGATAAATTCTATTTGCATACTTGGATGGAGTTAGGAAAGAACATTAAATCAAGGGGTATAGGGGATAAATCATATAAAAAATCACCATTCATAAAAGAATTTAGAAAAAAATATGAATTCAGATGCGTCGATTTTCCAATATTCTCTCACGGAGAAGTATTCAAAGATAGATTTCTCCTAATTTCATGGGAAGACCCAATAATCTCGATTCTTGTGAAAGCCAAACATGTTAGTGATAATTTTAGAAAATATTTCAACAGTGTTTGGGATACGGCTGAGAAGTGACGCCGGGGAAAATTACTTTGCGAACGCAAGTTTCCAGAACTCCGCTTCGCTCGTAACTGGCAAAGTATTTAACAGGAATTTTCCAATGTTAGTTGCAATTTACCCCCTCGCTACGAAACGAAAAACGAACGGAAGCCAACGCCGGAGTTCCCACAAGTAAATGAAAAGATTTAAATAAAATTGTTCTTCAATGAGATATGATGAAGTTAAAATATTTATTATTTAGAATTATTGCATTAATGATTATTGGAGTAATTTTTATTAGCGGTTGTACTAAACAAGAAAAACCATCGTTCTCAAAAGAGAATCTAGATCTTCCCACACCATTAGCTCAATATCTTACTGCCCGGCAATGTGGTAATGCTCAATGCGAATTTCAAGAAGACAGCACCAGTTGCCCTGCTGATTGTTTCAAAGCTGAGGTTAGTGCTGACCAATGGACACAGGTTAATGGCCCTTATGGTGGTTTGATAACTGATTTGGAAAAGGTAGGTAATACTTTATGGGCAGCTACATCATTTACGTATGAGCTAGGGGGGAATGGTATTTTTGAGGTCACGAACAAAGGTTTAGTATGGAAATCTTTGGGAGGCACCAACAAGCGCGTGTCGGATGTTGCGGTGGACACAAGTGATACTAAAAATATTGTATTCATCGCAGATGCCCCTTTTATTACATGGAATGGGGGCAAAACTTGGCAGAGAATTAAGCTTGAAGCCGATTCGTATACTTCAGTTGCCATGAGCAAGGCAAATCCCTCTCTTATTATTATAGGGGTTATTTTGGATGGGGAAGGCCTGCTTTTTGTATCATTGGATGATGGAAAGAACTGGGCTAAAACGTCATTGTTGCCTAAGACAGAGTGGAGCGTGAAGCCCATCTGGGCAGGTTTTCCCGATGAAGCAAAAAATTTTATAAAAGTCATTGAAACTCATCCCACCAATGAAAACATCATATTTGTTGGCACGAATTCGGCTTTGTTCAAAAGCGAAGACCAGGGGCGCAATTGGAACAGAATTGACCAAACGTTTCACAGAACTGATATATTGGGCATTAAAATAAATCCTCAGAATCCTAATGAAGTGTATGTGAGAGTTGGGGTCTTTGAGGATTTCACTTGTTTTGAGGCAGCCGGCGGAGAGAATCCAGAAGCTACTGCCAAGCTGGAAAAAGAGAATTGTGCTGCTGTATACAAAAGCAATGATTTGGGTAAAACCTGGCAACAGCTTGATGCCTATTATTTTGATCCTTCAGAAGGGGGTGTTTTTGTAGACGATAATAATCCGAACATTGCGTACGCCATTTTCTCCAGAAAAATTCTTAAAACAGAAGATGGTGGAAAAACATGGAAAGATTTTTTCTTTACCCATGACCAGCCGTTCATCTCAAATTCTGGTATAGAAAGATTGGCAGCAGGCGAGCGTAGTGATGAAGTATTCATTGCCGGCCGACAAGGTCTTTTCCACACTGAAGACGCTGGTGAACATTGGCACGAAAGAAACAATGGTTTTATCGGAAGCGAAGTGGTGGATATTGTTAGAGCGAAAGATGGGACGCTCTACGCTGGTACGTATTCACTGGGTATGTTCAAAAGCACAGACCAAGGGCAGAGCTGGACGTTTTCCTCCTATAATCTAGAGAACCCATATATCATGCTTATTGCAGCGCATCCAACAGAACCCCAAACCGTCTTTGTTACAACCAATGGCGGAGTATATGTCAGTCTTAATGGTGGATTGACTTGGGAGCGTATCGCCAAAGAGTTTTTTAAAGATTCCGGACTACTTCCTGGAATTGCCCATTTCCATGGCATTGCCTTTGATCCTAATGATCCAAACCGTATTTATGTCGGAGGCGGCGGAGACCAGTACTCGCCTAATGGAGTCGGAATATCAATTAGTGAAGACGGCGGCAAAAATTGGAAGCAGACAAATGTGGGATTTGAAATCGATGTACATGTGAGCAAGATTGTTATCGATAAGAGCAATCCATCTATAATCTATGTTACCACCCAGGGGCCTACAAACTTTGCGGAGAAGACCGGAAGTGGGTACGGTGTGTTTAAGAGCACAGACCATGGTAATAGCTGGAAGAAGATAAATTCAGGGCTGGAAACAGTAGAGACTAATACAATTGCGTTAGATCCGAATGATCCAAATACCCTTTATTTAGGCACAGACGATGATGGAATTTATAAGAGCAGTGATGGCGGCACTTCTTGGACAAAGTTAACCATTTTGGGACTGCCTCAGAAGTATGGTGTTGGGGATATAGTAGTAGATCCCCGTGATAGCAAGAAGGTATATGCAGCCACTGTAGATTATTTCCGGCTGGCTGTGGATCGTGGCCTGCTGGGTGACTATGGGGTATATTTCAGCACAGATGGAGGAAAAACCTGGAAACCATTTAATGAAGGACTGAACCATAAAGGGGCCTTTGCCTTAGAAATGGACGTTGAACAAGGTATTTTATACGTGGGGACAAGAGGGGGAGGGATTTATTGGAGGAAAGTATGAAGAAGACAGTCTTAGCCAGCATAGCAGGGGGATATTTATGAGCAGCACAAAGAACTAATGAGAACTGGTTAGATGATGAAAAAATAGATAAAATAGA
Organism: Candidatus Woesearchaeota archaeon; assembly: GCA_016187565.1. Lineage (NCBI taxonomy): Archaea > Nanobdellati > Candidatus Woesearchaeota > Candidatus Woesearchaeota archaeon. The sequence continues at coordinate 82,382 of JACPJR010000005.1, read as the reverse complement.
ATCCTGGAGACGATTCTTTGGAATAATTTTCAACGGCTGGTACTTCTTAACGACTAAAAAACTCTCGGAGGCAAACTTTGATACTCCCACCCACCACTAAATAGCAGATTGTCGCTTCACTAAAAAATGAAAAAACTTCGTTTATCCGACCACAAAAAAGAAAACCAAATTTTTTCCAAAACGAAAAGTTGGGTGCTGGACGAAGAAAACTTTATAAACATTTAGACCTACCTATTATAGACTTACCTATTAATATGACAAAACTAAACACCTATCTTAACTTTGCGGGCAACACGGAAGAAGCCTTTAACTTTTACAAATCTGTTTTTGGCGGAGAATTTACATCCGTTGTCCGCTTCAAAGACATGCCGATGGAAGGCGTGAATATCCCTAAAGAGGATGAAAACAAAATCATGCACATCGGATTGCCGATTGGCAAAGACAATGTGTTAATGGCGACTGATACTCTTGAGTCTCTTGGACAAAAACTGATATGGGGCAATAATATCCATATCTCAGTACACCCAGAAAGTAGAGAAGAAGCCGACAGGATATTTAACGCTCTATCTGCTGGCGGTATGATAGAGATGCACATCGCTAACCAGCCTTGGGGCGACTACTATGGCAGTTTTAAAGATAAGTTTGGTGTGCAGTGGATGGTGAATTACATCTATCCGAAAGAAAAGAGAATAAAAATGACACAAAAAATATCACCTTGTTTATGGTTTGATGATAATGCAGAAGAAGCTGCTAAGTTTTACACTTCTATTTTTCCAAATTCAAAAATCCTTGAAGTTGTTCCTTACACTGTCGAAACCCCTTCAAACAAGCCAATAGGAAGTGTTATGGCAGTTTCTTTTGAACTTGATGATTGTAGTTTTTTGGGACTGAATGGAGGACCTGATTTTAAACCGAATCCATCAATATCTTTTCATATAAAATGCAAGACAATTGAAGAGGTAGATTCTTATTATGAAAAATTATCTGAAAATGGGAAAATTTTAATGGAACTTAATGAATATCCTTTTAGTAAGAAATATGCATGGGTGGAGGATAAATTTGGAGTTTCTTGGCAGATAATCTATATGGAAAAAGATTTCAATCAAAAAATTGTTCCAGCATTTTTGTTCACTCAAGATATTTGTGGGAAGGCAAGAGAAGCAATAAAATCTTATGTCCAAATATTTCCGGAATCTAAAATTGGCGTAATTTCAGAATATGGAAAAAACTATTTTAATGAAAAAGAAAATAGTGTAATGTATTCAGAATTCACTTTAGTAAACGAAGAGTTTATTGCAATGGATTCCGGATCAGACCATAAATTCAAATTTAGCGAAGGAATTTCCTTAATGATTGAATGCAAAGACCAAAAAGAAATTGATTATTTTTATGAAAAGCTTTCAGCAGTTCCTGAATCAGAAATGTGCGGTTGGCTTAAAGATAAGTTTGGAGTTTCATGGCAGCTTATAACTTCTGATTTTATAAAGTTAGACAAAAATAAAAAAGTCATGGAAGCAATTTTGAAGATGAAAAGGCTCGATTTAGCAAAATTAAAGGAAGCGGCCGAGAGGAAGTAAAATGAACAAAAAAGACATAGCTACATCATTTTTACGCCTTGCTTCGTCCGGTAAAGTCCGTGAAGCGTATGATAAGTATGTGCATCCGGATTTCCGCCATCACAACGCTTATTTTAAGGGCGACAGGGAGTCGCTTTTGGTGGCAATGGAAGAAAATGCCATCACAAATCCAAATAAATTTCTCGAAGTGTATCACGTACTTGAAGATGGGAACTTCGTCGCTGTTCACTCTCGCGTTCAGCTTAAGAAAGACGGTTCTGATATTGCTGTCGTTCATATTTTCCGTTTTGAAGGTGACTACATTGTTGAATTATGGGATATCGGTCAGCAGGCGCCGAAGGACTCGCCAAACGAAAATGGAGTATTCTAAGGAGAAAAACGTATGAGAAAAATAATCGTCTTATCATTTATTACATTAGATGGAGTAGTGCAAGCACCTGGTGGACCTGACGAAGATACATCAGGCGGTTTCAAATATGGCGGTTGGGTTGTGCCTTATTTTGACGATGTTTCTGGTAAGGTCATGGAAAAACAGATGAAACCTGCAGACCTTCTTTTGGGCAGAAAAACATTTGAGATCTTTGCTAGTTACTGGCCAGAGCATGAAAATGCATGGCCAGGTATCAATGATGTCACAAAATATGTCATGTCCCGGGCCATGAAAAAGTCAGATTGGAAAAACTCAGTTTTCCTCAAAGCTTGGCAGATATCGAAAAGCTCAAAAATTCAAAAGGTTCTGACATTCAGGTTCACGGCAGTGGTGAGCTTATCCAGCTGCTACTTAAGAATGATTTAGTGGACGAACTCTGGCTCAAAATTTTCCCGCTGACTCTTGGTGAAGGAAAAAAGTTGTTTGACAATGGCACGATTCCGGCAGCATTTACATTAATGGAGAATTTGGTTACACCAACTGGAGTGATTATTGCCAATTACAAGCGAGCTGGAAAAGTCAAGACCGGTACTGTTGGAGCTTGAGGAGGCTAACCTATTAATAATTCCCCAGATAAGCTGAATATCTTCACCAGGTGTTTTAGTTTATAATCATGGGTAGCATTGATAGCAGGTGTTTGCAATGCGTCAACGATGCTGCACCAAAATATGACTTTCGGAAAATTGACTGAGAGTGAAGACAGACAAGTGATGTCTCTTGAATCTCAATTTTCAGAATTGAAAAAATTTGCCGCCAAAGAAAAACTTAAATAGGAGATTTGGTGAAATAAACTTATGACCAAAAAAGAAATCGCCGCTGGTGTAGTACATAAAGTGCCGGCGGACATGGAAAAAGCTTTGTCTTCTGACGTGCACATACTTGCCAAGTGGAACAGTCTTACACTGATCCAACGAAACGAGTGGATTTGCTGGACTACCATCGTTAAAAAGCTGGAAACGAGAACCGAACATATCGAGCGCATGGTTGCTGAGTTGAAAGAAGGTGAACGGCAACCCTGCTGCTGGCCCGGTTGTCCTCACCGTCGACCAAAGGCGGAAAAATGGTTTAAAAATAGATAGCCCCCACCTTTTTAGTCCTTCGGATAAATAGTCTGCTTTGCAGTTATTCTATTAATCGGCGACAATCTGAGCATCTTTGACTATACTCAATATGATTGTGAAACCCATTGGAACTTTCTTACTGAATTTCTTCGGTAACTTTATATAATCTATCCCTATTATGAGGGCGATGTTAGAAAATATTTATGTGACGATTGTCATAGTCATTGTCTTAATGATGTTGGATTTCTTCCTAACCATGCAGGGGTTGAAGTCTTATAAGCAGAAGTACGCTACATTTGTTCTCTTTGAGTCATACGAATTAAATCCGTCGTTCAAAGATTCGATAAATAAACAGCGATATGATAGCAAGCATTTTCTCTCTGTCCTTTTAGTGGTCGTGCTTTTATATATTTTCCACTATTTATCTTTTCAGAGTATATTTTGGTTTACGCCGATATCCTTTTACTTCTTACAAGGTATGATTTTTTCAATGTTTATTTGTATTAATGCAAAACACATTCAAAATGTGATAACTTTTAATGCTGTTAACAAAAACCCCTCGATACTTTCTGGAAAGTTAAAACAATCTACTCTTTTTTCATTAGAGGCGTCAAAAGCTCAATTTTTTGCTTTATTTCTCATTTTACTGATATTGTCTCTGTTTTCACCGAATGCCTTCTTTTTTGGATTTGCTAGTGGTCCACTCGTGCTTTTATTTAAGAGCCATCTGTGGATGAAAAAGAAGCCAGCTTAATCCCTCTAGAGAAGTACCTTCTGTTTATTTTTTACTTAGCTGTCGGCTTCATCCAAAAAAGGTTAGCAGCCCCAAATCAAAGTCCCATCACATTATTGAATCCAACCGACAAGGGGGATGTCCCTTACGGGGAATGTCGGCGATCATAAACAACAGAGAGGACTTTGAAGCTGCTAACTTGAGCGTTAGCGAATTGTTGGATGAAGCTTTAGCTGTCACAAGTTTTATAAACTTCAAACACCTCTATCTAAAGTTATGGTAACACAAATTTTTGTGAACTTACCCGTAAAAGACCTTCAGACGATTTCAGTTCTATAATTTACGTTAGGGTTGATTGTTGCTCTCTTTACAGGGTTATGTAAGTAATTCAAGTCTATCAAAGCACAGGTAAGGAGAAAATAAAATATAAATCTCCATCGAGGAGATAATGACTGAAGAAAAAGTATTGACCAAACACCCCTTAGGGAAAAGAGGACCCCCTAACTACGACAATAGGTGCTCACATGAGAACAGGTATTGATCTTGTACATTATCGTTTTTACAATCAGCAACTTGGCAAAACAACGTTTCGTAAACCTGAAGCATTAGTTAGGTGGATGGGTGCTGTTCAAGCGCAAGACTACCATGGTGGTCTTTGGGGTATTGGATTACGATTGCCTGGTATAACCAAGAGCGATATTGAACAGGCGATTTCAGAGAGAAAAATTGTTCGTACGTGGTCCATGCGGGGAACATTACACTTTGTTCCTGCTAGCGATGCGAAGTGGATGCTTGAGTTGTTAACTCCACGAGTTATTAAAAAAAGCCTAGGACGTTACAAAGAATTAGGATTACATGACCATATCTTTGAACAAAGTAAACGATTATTCACGAAAGCACTTACCGGTAAGCAGCTAACTCGAAATGAATTGTACCAAGTACTTGCAAACGGTAAAATTAATCCTGAAGGACAGCGTGGCTATCACATACTGTCCCATTTGGCTCAAACAGCGTTTATCTGTCATAGTACTCGACAAGGTCATCAACCCAGATTCGCTCTCTTTGATGAATGGATACCTCGCAGCAAAAGACTGAATCGTAATAAAGCTTTAGCAGAGCTTGCCAGGCGTTATTTCACCAGTCACGGACCTGCAACATTGCAAGATTTTACCTGGTGGTCAGGTTTGACCGTTGCTGATGCAAGAGTGGGTATCACATCGGTCAAAGAGATAATGAATACAGAAATTGATGGGCGCACATATTTCCTTACGAGGAAAACCATTGCGAAAATTCCCCTTGAAACTCACTTATTGCCTCCCTATGATGAATATTTTATTTCATATAAAGATAGAAGCGCGGTGATTAATGCAAATATGCTCAAAGGAATGCATATAGCTTTGACAAACTCGCCGTTGATAATAAAAGGAAAAGTGATAGGCATTTGGAAGCGTATTATTAAGAAAAATGGCCTTGCTATTATTGCGAAGCTCTTTGTGTCGCTTAACAGCACTGAAAAAAATAGTTTGTTCCTAGCAGCAGAGCGTTATAGCTTCTTTTTAGGAACACCGGTTACCTTAACTGTTGAAAATACTGAAAATCATTGAAATCGTGAGGATGAAATCAATCATTACCATCTTATCCAGTTCATTGTTAGTATTAAAACTCTAATGCCAAATGTAACGTTACGTTCATTGAGGGCAATAATACAACGAAAGTTTTATAAAGAAAAAACTCTTTCCTGAATAGCATAATGGAAGACGCGATATTAAAAGATTTTTATGGAAAAGAAGTAACTCTTTTGCTTGATGCAAGGCAATGTTCTTATCCTCAATCAGGTGGACAGTCACTTGAAGCAATTGCTCGAATTTCTGCTTCAGGTGCACAAGATGTTGCTAGTCAATATTTAAGAGTTGATTCTATTAGGTATATCTTGTTAGAGCGAAGTCCGGAAGAAAGAGCTTTTGGCAATGGCGCTGTACAAAAAGATTACATTGTAGGCATTTTTACGAAGAAGTAAATTGGTTAAATTTTTCTTTGGTATTATCTAGCTAGAATTCTGCCGTAATCGTGAATTATTATAGTAAGTTAAAAAATCATAAATTTAATATATCTCTTCTACTTTAGAGTACTTAATTTTTCTGTGTTGCTCAATGCAACAGCCAACAATAGTGATACTTATTCAAGTATTATTTCCTTGTCTCAAAAATAGTCTATAGATACATATCCTATGGTAGACCAAACAAATAACAGCACAAAAGCAAGCACTAAGCATAAGGATCTCGTCATCACACGTATCTTTGATGCACCTCGAAAGGTTGTGTTCAAAGCGTGGACAGATCCAAAGTTTCTAGCGGCGTGGTGGGGTCCAAAGGGCTTTACCAATCTTGTCTGTGAATTTGATGTTCGACCAAAAGGAGCCATGAGCATCGATATGATTGCGCCCGATGGTATGGCGTATCCAATGAAAGGTATTTTTCACGACATTGTTGAACCAGAACTGCTTGTCTTTACCTCGAGTGCTTTGGAGGACCAAGATAGAAATCCAGGCCTTGAAGTACATACTACTGTTGCTTTTTCAGACTATAAGGGTAAAACAAAGCTTCAGTTGCATGCTGTTGTTACCAAGGCAACTCCTGTAGCAACAAAAGCCATCGAAGGCATGGAAGATGGATGGAATCAAAGCCTTGATAAACTTGCTGATGAACTCAAAAAAAGAGTTGATAAAAGCGAGTTGATAAAAAAGCTAGAAAAAGAAGGATTTAGTGAGATACGAGTATGTCCACTACCGCCAAATATCGATACTGATGAGCATACACACCACGAACATACAGTTCACCTTATTCTCAGTGGCGAACTCACTATTATTGACCAAAGCGGTACAAGAACCTATATCTCGGGCGATAAGGTAGAATTTCCCGCAGGTACTACCCACAAAGCTAGAGGTAGTGCAAACGTCGGTGAGATGATTATTGGTGTTAAGAAACCTCCCATGACATTTAAATCCCAGCATATCAGTGTTTCAATTAATTGCTCTCCGGAAAGGGTTTATGCGTTTGCTTCAAATCCTGAAAATCTGCCTCACTGGGCTACCGGGTTAAGCACCTCTCTTGAGAAAATCAATGGTGAGTGGATTGCTGAATCACCGATCGGAAGAATAAAAATCACCTTTGCTGAAAAAAATAAATTTGGTATTCTCGATCATGATGTTACCCTACCTTCTGGTGAGAAGGTCTACAATCCTATGCGTGTTTTTCCCAATAATGGTGGTAGTGAACTGATCTTCACTTTGTATCGACGTCCGGATATGTCAGATCATATGTTTACCGAAGATGCAAATGTTGTCAGAAAGGATCTCGAAACATTAAAGATGTTGCTTGAAAGATTACCATGATTCAACGCAGGACTTTGTACGAGTCCTAACATTTATATAATGAGTCATACTTCACAAATCAGGAGGTTGGTACTATGGGTTTTTTTGAAACAAAATATGGAGATTATGTGTATGTTATCTTTCGTATAGGTATTGGTGCGTTATTTTTTATGTATGGCGTACAGAAGTTATTTGGGTTATGGGGTATGCCTGGCGGAGCTGCTTCTTTTGGAACCTTAGTCTGGTATGCGGGCGCTGCTGAATTCTTGATAGGTTTAGCCCTTATCTTTGGTGTTTTGACCCGTCTTGCATCACTGTTTGGTGTGATTGAGATGCTTGTTGCTTATGTTATGGGACATGTTGCAGTTGGTGGCTGGAATCCTGCAGTAAATCAAGGAGCACCTGCTCTTCTGTTCATGTTTGCTTTCCTGGTCACCTTTGTCTATGGTGCGGAGAAAGCTAGTATAGAAAAAGCATTTATCAAAAAAGAACTCTTCTGAGCTTTTCTTTAGCTCCTTTTCTTCTTCTTCTCTTTTATTGATTTCATCAATGTTAAGAGTCCCTGAAGAATTGCATGGGGTGTTGGTGGATTTCCTGGAATCTTGAGATCAACCGGAATAATCTTGTCTGCTCCACCCAAAACTGCATACGAATCCTTAAACACTCCACCAGTACAGGCATCATCGCCTACAGCAACAACCAGCTTTGGTGATGGTGTGGCTTCATACACTTTACGTACAGCAGTGCTCATGTTGAGTGTTATCGCTCCGGTAATAATGATTACATCGGCATGCCGAGGGCTGGCAACAAAAGAAACACCGAAACGCTCTACATCGTAATAAGGTGTTGTCAAATTTACCAGTTCTATTTCAGCTGCGTTATCACTTCCTGAATCAAGCTCTCGAATAAAGAGGCTACGACCAAAGACAGCAGCTATTTCTTTCTTTAATTCCTTACCCGTACGTTCAAACTTCTCTTCTTTACTGACAATGTCTTCGGTAATCTTTGGTCTGATGATGTTTGCTATTGCTTTGAACATATTCTTTCCCTCATAAATCAGTACCTGCATAGGACAAGTTGAGGCTTTTGTTAATCAACGGAAAGTCGGGTACAATATTATCCAAAACTGCGTGTTCAATTGCCTGCCAATTACAAAATGAAGCTGTCCTGACTTTATATCTACTTATTTTTCCTTCGTGAATCCAAACCCAATGGATATTTTGTCCTCTTGCTGATTCCACTACCATTAATACAGAACCGTCTTTTATTGTTCCCTGTGCTATCTCTGGAACTGTTGAACCAGAAGGTATTTTTACGAGTACTTTTCGGCATAATTCTGCTGCTTCCAGCACTTCAGCAACTTTTACCGTAAACCGTGCCAAGACATCGCCTTTTTCTTCGATCCTTATTTTGGGTACATATTCATGATAGAGTCCATAGACATGATCCACACGAGTATCAAGTAATTCGCCAGATGCCCGAGCAACCGGTCCAGTGAGGTGTAATGAATGTACTAAATCACGTCGTATGACTCCTGTTGTCTCAAACCTATCAACCACTGAAGGCATGGTTACCACATGGTTTACTGCCTCCTGTAAGCGCCGTGAGAATAATGGCAAGTATTTCTTCAGTTGTGTAAGCGTGCCATTGGAAAGATCGCACCGTACACCACCTACAAAAATCGTGTTTTTCATAAATCGTGAGCCAGTTAATGCGTGATTTTGACGCAACAATTCTTCACGCAGGATAAAAAAAGGACTAGCTCCTAGAGGATATGCTACATCGATAATCATGCCGGCTAAATCTCCTAATAACGAGTACATCCGTTCCAATTCCAGAAAGAGTATTCGCAAATATGCTGCAGACTTTGGAATAACTATCCCTGAAATTTTCTCCACAGCAGTGCAAAAGGCAACTGCATTGGCTGTAGTTTCATCGCCACTAATGGATTCAGCAAGAGGAATGACCTCAGAAGGCTTCTTTCCTTCTGCTAATTTCTCGACACCCCGATGTTTGTAAAACATTCTGATTTCAAGGTTGCAAATGGTTTCACCAATAACACTAAACCGAAAATGGCCAGGCTCAATAATCCCCGCATGTACTGGTCCAACAGGGATGTGATAAACTCCTTCTCCGTTTACTTGCTTAAAGGTGTATTCCTGCTGGGGAAGAATATGTTTTCTTGAAGTAATCTTTGTATTTTTGAATGAACGCAACAACGGATGAAATCCTTCTGGATACTGTTCCATAAGGAACAGTCTTCTTGTATCTAATGCGTCCTCAAAGCTCATACCAAACCCGTCCATCATCTCTCGTTCATACCAGCACGCAGAGGGGAAAAATTTGGCAATAGAGCTTGTCGTTGTTCCAGTAATGGATCTTTCTAGGATTAACCATGGTTGATGTTTTTTCTTTTCCAACACGTAGAACAACGTGAATCCCTTTGTGTGTCCAAATCCCTCAACAGCAAAAAGACTACTGAGTTCAAAACCATCATGAGATAGGGCTTCAACAACTGCCATGAACTGTTCGTCAGGAACTGAAACATGTAATTCTTGGTCTTGTATTTTCATCGTAACCTTGCCGGAAATCTTTTTTTCAGCAAGTAACCGTTTTACCTTATCAACTAACCATTTCATGTGATTATTCCCCCGCTCACATCTTGAACTATCGACCATAAAAATGTTTGGAACCATGACTCGGGAAACAATCCGAGGAAAAACAAGAGTATGAGCAAGATCAAAAGGAAAATAATAGGGAACTTCATGGTTATGGGCGTGTTGTACTTCTCCTCAGAGGCGTTATCATTTTGTGCAAACGCTTTGGTTACAAAAGATGCAAAAGCCCCAGCGACGAGAAGCAAGAGCAACAAGGTTACGACAAGTAAGGTTGGTGAAAATGATCCGATCTGGGTTACAATGAATACTTTTCCTAAGAATAATGCAAATGGTGGCATCCCAATAATTGCCACTCCTCCCAAAATTAATCCCCACGAGGCAACAGGCTGTAGTGTTAGCAGATTCTTTATTTTATTGACGTCCAAAAGATCATACTGTCGATGGACGATGCCTGCAGAAAAAAACAAAAGTGCTTTGGTAAGTGAATGGGCAAGCAGATAAAATAATACCCAAAACAGGGCTAACGGTGTGCCTAGTCCTATTGCAAGCAGCATAAATCCATTATGTTCAATGCTCGAGTATGCAATTACTTTTTTTAGGTTTGTCCGTTGGAGCATGACGAAACCAGCAACAGCGATGCTCAGCAGTCCAAATATCATAATTACCCAAGAGAAAAACAAGGCTTTTGTGGTATGCTGCATTACGGCAGAAAGCCGAATAAGTCCATACATACCAACATTCAAGATGCTTGCAGATAAGATCACACTTACTGCAGAAGGCGCTTTTGAGTGTGTATACGGTAACCAGGTGTGGAATGGTACTAACCCGGATTTTGCTGCAAACCCCACAAAGATAAATAATGAGGCGAGAAGCAGCAAGGGCGGGGAAAGCGAAGACGCCTGGAGCAGGAGTGCTGTCCAATTTATAGTTCCTGTACCTGATTGCTGCTGGCTTATGGCGAACAAGAGAATAAGTCCTATTAACGAAAAGAGCATGGCCGTGGAAGCGATGAAGATGTACTCTAATGCTGCCACGACGTTTTCCTTAGCATTCAGGGTAACAACAAGAACTGCTGACAACAGTGTTGTTAACTCCAAAAAGACCCAAAACAGGGCTAGGTTATTGGAAAAAAATGCAAGGATGATTACCAGCAAAAGGACATTAAAGCTGATGTAAAACAACTTGATATTCTTACGACTCATCTCCTTTGCTGCCAACAAACTTTCAATATATCCTAAGGCATAAACCGCTGATAAGAAAAAAATAAATCCAGCAATCAAGGATTCATAGATAACCAAATGATCGGCTAAGAAGTACGCACTACTAAAATACGTGGTTGGTAATTCTTCTGTGGCAAACAGGTAGATGGTGAGTCCCATGAAAACCAATGAATGGATAATAGTTAGAAAATTCATTCGTTTATGTGATCGACTAATAAGAATGAGGAGCACTGCTGCCAACGTAGCCAAGACAAACCATTGAAGGATCATGGTTTTTCCTCCCGACGAAACCAATGGTGTAATTTGTAATGAAATTCCTCCACACTAGCATCTAAGCCAAAGGCTAGCAAAGTTACCAAAAGCACTAACATAATCAGATCAAGAATAACAAGGATCTCAATAATAAACGGAAGTTCGGTCACGAAAAGACTGAAAAGGACAACGCCATTCTCCATGGTCAGATAACCGATGATTTTGGTAATCGCTTTTTTCCGACTAAAAACAATAACTAATCCCATGAATGTTAAGGAGATGCCCAATATTGCTCCAAGGAAAAACAATTCATCGCCAATAAGTCCTTGCAATTGATAAAACGCTGAATAAACCCCGAGAATAATAAACATGGAAACAAGCATCGAGCTAACCGGCGTCAGATAGTGAAATTCAACATCTCGATGGATTTTCATCGTTGCCTGCACTTTCTTGAACATCCACGGAATAATAAACACCTTGCTGACGAGCGTTAACAAAGCTACAAAGAGCAAGGTCATGGTCTGCTCCTGAAAATACAGCACCATTGCCAAGAAGGCTAAAAATAAGGATTGGATGCGGTATGAGGTCATCAAACTGAGGATATCTCTCCTCGTCACAATAAACGTAACCGTGATCAATATACAGATCAACAACACCTTAACCAGCCCATTAATCCAGAAGAGTTCCATCAGGCAAACACCTCAAGGAGGATAGTAATAAACGAAAGGAAAAAAGCAATCATAAAGAGGCTTGGCAGTCTGAACAACCGTAGTTTGGCTATGCTTGACTCAAATATGCCGAGGATAACACAGAGAACAACTCCTTTCAGGAAAAAACTGATGATTCCGAGCACCAATGTTCCAGGGCTTACGGTAGTTGCAATTCCCCACGGAAAGAAGATGTTGATGAGCAGACCCATCAGCAAGGTTTGCTTAATAGCATGTGATAGTTCCATAAGTGCGAGATTTTTGCCAGACTGCTCTAAAATCATTGCTTCATGGATCATTGTTAACTCTAGATGTGTTTCTGGATTATCCACAGGAATTCGTGCTGTTTCTACGATGAGTACAATGAAAAGTGGAATTGATAAGAGTAATAGGCTGGGACTAAAGGTTGCTAACCCATTCTCAGAAACCTGGAGAAACATGGTATGGATGTTTGTTGTTTTTACTATAAATGCCAAGGCTGCAAATACCATAATAGCAACAGGTTCAAGGATTGCAGAGAAGGTCATCTCCCTGGAGCTGCCCATGCCTCCAAAGGTGCTTCCGGCATCTAGTCCGGCTAACGCCATGAAAAATTTTCCTAACGCGAGGAGATACAAGAAAAGAATAATGTTTCCAATAGCATCAACTGGCTGAGGAATAAATGTCAGTGGTACGAATAATATAGCCACGATCATGACCATGAGGTTGATATAGGGCGTAATGCGCATAATGAACGAAGCATTGGGGGAATAAAGCACTTCTTTTTTCAACAATTTCCCTAGATTGTAATAACCCTGCCACAACGAGGGACCTCGTCTTCCCTGTGCCATGGCCTTTACTTTCTTGATAAGCATGATAAACAAGGGAGAAACAAGAAGTGCGAGGAGTATATTGAGGAAGCTGAAGAGCACAAATGACGTATTCATCCTAACCACCCTGCAAGAATCATTAAGACTACCATGGCAACAAACACATAGGCGGTATAGGTATCCAGACTTCCGGTGTGCAACTTCGTTATTACTAAGGATACTCTATTGATAAGACTGATAACCGGCATATACAGATACGCTTCAAAAAATTTGACCAGATCGAAATGTGCTTTTCCCTTGGTAAAAATGCTCTTCGAAGGTTCAGCATATTCCCTTTCAATTGTTTTCTTCGGACGGTAAATAAGACTAAAGATATTCATGATTGGTTCTGAGAAGCCAGAAGCAGTGTATTCCATCCGGGCATTCTGTGAGATTAAACCACAGCCCCAGGTTTCACTGATCCTGGTCTTAGGGGAGGCGAGGAAAAATAAGGTAGCAACGATGACCACATAACTGATGAGTAAAGCTATGCCAATGAAAAGCATGTTCGGTAAGACTGAACTATCTATAATCCTGGAAAAAATCTGATATGAAAATAATCCCAACCCTAAACACAAGAGCGCTAGTAATGCCGGTCCCAGCAGCATCGATGTATGGACTTCCTTTGCTTTTGCTGCATGTTCTGACCGAGGACTAGCTAAGAAAGTAATGGCAAAGGCCTTTACAAAACATACGGCTGCTAGGGCGCTTGTCAACGCTAACAATGATAGACATACCATTAAGAAAATAACCATAAGAGCATTGGGGATTTCACCAGAGGCAAAAAAGGCTTGGAAAATCATCAGTTCGCTCATGAAGCCATTAAAGGGGGGTAATGCAGCAATGGAGATTGCTCCTACTAAAAACAGTGTTGCGGTAATGGGCATGACCTTGATGAGTCCACCCATCTCTTCAATATTTCTGGTTCCCGTTGCCTGTACTACTGAACCAGCAGTTAGGAATAAGAGAGACTTGAACAACGCATGATTTAAGATATGAAATAATGATCCAGCTAATGCGAGTGTTGCGAGATTTCCCAATTGGTACCATTGTAAGATTCCAGCTAAGCCAAAGCCAATGAGGATGATACCAATATTTTCGATACTGTGATAGGCTAATAATCGTTTAATATCATGTTCTTTGAGCGCATAGATAACGCCTAGTAAGGCAGAAATAGTTCCGGCTATCAAAATCACTATTCCCCACCAGAGTTGTGGCGGTAAAATCATAAGCACAAAGCGCATCAATCCATAGAGAGCAACCTTAATCATAACGCCTGACATTAAAGCAGAAACATTTGAGGGGCTGGCAGGATGGGCATATGGCAGCCATTTATGTAAAGGAATGATACCTGCTTTAATACCAAAACCAAAAAAGAGGAGCACAAAAATAATACTGCCCATTGTTGGAGTTAATGCTGAGGGTGTCTGTAATGCCAATGACCCTGTTGCATTAGCGAAGAGAATAAATGCCAACAACAAAAATACCGTACTCATTTGCGTCATAATAAAATAAAACAATCCTGCTTTTCGTGTTTCTTGTTTTTCATATTCAAACATTACCAAGAGAAATGACGCCAATGCCATGAGTTCCCAGAAAATAAGGAAAGAGAGCATATCGTGAGAGGTTATAACCAGAATCATAAACAGAATAAACGAACCCATCAATGCCACGAGAAGGTTCTTTTTAGTGCTTGAAGCATAGTGTTCAACATAACTCCATGAATAGATTGCCACGCAGGTTGAAATGATCGTTACCACTACAATAAAAAAAGCAGCAAAACGGTCAATAAACATAACAAAGGGCAGGGAAAAGAAAACAAGGCTTGCTACTTCCCCTCGATATAAGGAGATACCGGCAACATAAGTTAAGGCTACCAAACCAAGAATCATCGAGAGTAAAGAGCCTTTTCGAATCCATGAGCACTTACATGATACGAGTAATAAGGGAAGCAGAAAGCTAAGCAGTAACAGTACAATGCCACCTTGCCAGACTATTGCTAGCGTAATAAAATTTGTAACGATAGGTATCACCGTCTCTATGAGGAGTTCGAAGCCGCACTGCGTCGTACTATATAAATTTTTGTATGCTTTTTTGTCAAATTTATTCAGAATTCAAAAAAGAAAAATCAAATCGTGTACCTAGGCGTTCGAAAGTGTCTCTTCCTTCAAGCCTAGGGCATTCATACACTTGACAAGGTTCGGGTCTTCTCTCATAAATATCACACGTTCCGAATCTATTCAGATGTGGACATGCAGAGACACTTTTTCTTTTCAGATATAACCTCTGTGACTCTCCGGTCTCAGGGTGAGATCCACAACAATACTCCAATTTTGGAGTGATTTTACAATTGAAACATGCATCCATGGGCCGGTAATATCATCAGTCTTTAAAAATCTTTTTTTTTCACAGTCAAAAAATCAAAAAAAGAGTAAATTAATATAAAGAGAAACTATAAACATTATATTTTTTACAGAAGGCTACAATTCCCAACAATTTCCACAGTTGTTAAAAGAGGTGAACCATGGTAAAACAAAATCTTGGTAAATTAGATCGAATTCTGCGCTTTGCGCTTGGGTTTTGGTGGCTCGGTCCCTGGGCTCCCCACTACGACATTGCGTTAGCCAATTGGCTTATTGCCATCGTCGGGTGGATTGCTTTGATCGAGAGCTTCATTGGTTGGTGCTGGATACATAACTACCTCAAGATCAACAACAAGCACCACTAAAGAATGAACGTAAAATAATCGTTTAACTTTGCAGCACCCATAATGGCGGTGCGACGGTCGTTTCTGCGGAAACGCCCTACTCGCCACTCCGGAGAAGCCTCGGCTCGTCGCACGCCCACAAACTTTGCTGAAGTTTGATAAACTGAGCGTAACCAGTTGTGGCGCTGACGAAGCGGGTCCCCTTTGGGGTGCTTCGTAGGATTGTGAACAACGTGAACAATCCGTCAGCCGCCACTGGCGTGGCGTGCGCTATATAGCATACAATTTTCGATCCACGAGCTACCTTATTGTTTCTTGGTCGCAACATTTTAATAGGGTGTTGTTATCGTAGTTGCATGATTCCCATCATTGTTTTAGTTGTGGTCTTTCTGTTGATTGCATTTCGTCAAATAGGATCGATACGACTCCCTATTTGGATGATCATGCTTGGTGGCGCATTGTTGGTTCTTGTGACAGGACAGATCTCATTTGATAGTGCCTTGAGGTCTATCAATACGGATATTATTCTCTTTCTCTTTGGCATGTTTATTGTCGGTGTTGCATTAGAAGACGGTGGTTATCTCTCCTCTCTGGCAAATCTTCTTTTTCGCAAAGCTCCATCAATTGATGTTTTGTTGCTGTTTATTTTATTTGGTATGGCTATTGCCTCTATGTTGCTGATGAATGATACAGTAGCAATTATTGGCACTCCGTTGATGCTGCTCTTAGCCAAACGCCATCACCTGCATACAAAGCTTCTTCTTCTTGCACTTGCCTTTGCCATCACCATTGGAAGTGTGATGAGCCCTATTGGGAATCCACAGAATTTACTGATTGCGATTCATGGTAATCTTGATCAACCCTTTATTGCTTTTTTCACGTATCTTTTTTTACCGACGATGATTAATCTACTGCTTTGTTATCTGTTGCTAAAATGGTTTTACCGGAAGCATTTCCATACTCGATTATTGATTCACGAAGAAGTACCCATTACGAATCCTCGACTAGCGTTTCTTTCTCAGATTTCATTACTGCTCATCATAATACTTATCGTTCTCAAAATTATTTTTATCATGGCTATTCCGTCTTTTGATTTTGATCTTCTGTACATTGCCCTTATCGGGGCCCTTCCCCTCTTATTGTTCAGTCAAGAACGTCTTTCTCTTCTTAAGAAAGTTGATTGGCAAACACTGATCTTTTTTGCTTCCTTGTTTGTTCTCATGCAAAGTGTCTGGGACAGTGGTTTTTTCCAGCAATTTTTGTTCGAACCCACTATCAACCTTACCTCTATTCCTATGATCTTTACCACCAGCATTTTCTTAAGCCAGTTCATTTCGAATGTTCCTCTGGTTGCTCTCTACCTTCCCATGCTTCAACATGCAGGTGCATCAGCAATCGCGTTTATCGCTCTTGCCGCAGGAAGCACTATTGCAGGAAATCTCTTTATTTTAGGTGCTGCCAGTAATATCATTATCATCCAAAATGCTGAAAAAAGAACCGGAGAAACGATATCTTTTTTTGAGTTTGCAGCGATAGGCATTCCTTTAACCCTACTCAATGCTCTGGTGTATATCATCTTCTTGATATGATAACGAAGATTCTCCGTGATACACTTTTAGCATAAATTTTAAATAGAAACCCTTACCTTATATGAGCTATGCCTGCGCTCAAAATTGCTCCATCAATTTTATCTGCTGATTTTTCTCGTCTTCAGGATGAGATAGACACGGTCAAGAATGCAGACTGGCTCCACATCGATGTCATGGATGGTCATTTTGTACCGAACATCACAATTGGACCGGTAGTTATTAAAAAGCTCAAAACTCCGTTGAAGAAGGATGTTCATCTGATGATTACTGAGCCAAGAAAGTATGCACCTGCGTTTGTAGAAGCCGGAGCAGATTCCATAACCTTCCATGCGAATGCATGCAAGAGCAATGCGGAACGTAAAAAGACAGTGCATTTCTTGAAGCGCCTCAACATACAGGTAGGTGTTGCCCTTAACCCCGATAATCCCTTGTCTATGATTGATGTCTTGCTTGATGATGTTGATATGGTCGTACTCATGACGGTTTTCCCAGGATTTGGCGGGCAAAAATTTATGCCCAGCGTGCTTGCCAAGATAAAAGAATTGAGAAATCTAAAGCCGGGGATGGATATACAAGTTGATGGTGGCATTACTGATAAGACTGCACAGCAGGTTGTCGCAGCAGGCGCAAATATCCTTGTTGCAGGCTCGTTTATCTTTTCCCACAAAGATCATGGCCAGGCTGTTGAGCTTCTGAGAAGGGTGGGAGATATCGATTAATAACCGCGTTGCACTACAAATCATTGTTCGTTTCCGGAGTCTTAGCGAAGTGAGAATAACGTTTATAAGATCATCAAGATTTCTTTATTAGATGCAAAGGTATGACGCTAGAATAAGGACCTCTCTAGGGCTGATTCTGGGAAGTGTAGGGGTATTAGGATTAGCAAGTACCTTGTCACCATCAACCACAAGCCAAGAACCATTGAATCTTTTCATCAATGATACTGCTCATGTGAGGTATACACCCCGAGATCTTTCTCTATCAAATCTGTCTTCGCGGATTACTCTGCAGGTTCGTACCTTTATTGATGGAAAACCTTTTGGAGATTTGACTTCTCGCGAAAGTCCACCAGGCTTAGTCTACAGCAATAAAGTTTGGTATAATGGAACATATGTTGTTCCTCAGTTACAGGATCTCTTAGCTCGTGCAGGCATTTTGGGAATAGACACAGAAAATGCTGTTTCATCAGGACATGTTAGTGGATACATACATGACGCGGCACGGCAAGGTACGGTCACAGTACAGTACCATATTGATCCACAAAATATTGCTTCAGAATCTGATGAAGGTGATAATCTCAGGATGATAGCACTACCAAGTGAGCGTTTAGAGGAACTTCTCCGATTGTATCAAGGTGAAGCCAATTTGAGAATTGATAGAGAACGTCGTAAGCAAAAACGAGAGAGACCGTTCGAGACTGTTGGGTAAACTTGATGCTCAGTATGGAAATGAATTCTATTTTCTCTAATCTCGTTGATTCGTTACTTTCTTAATGGCAAGAGAAGCAAGCATGGCTACAGCGAATAAAGGAATAGTTACGCCGATGATTATTGCCCAATCAATCAATCCGAGAGGGACAACATTAAATATCGTTTGGAGGGGTGTATAAAGTACGAGTAATTGCAGGACAAGAGAAGAGCAGATTGCTCCAAGTAACCATCTGTTTGAGAACACACCCAGTTTATAGTGCGATCGAATCATCTGGATTCTCACCATCTCAAAAACGATTACGGCAGTAAAGGCGATGGTTCTGGCTTTTGCAGCGTCAGGAAGATAATAGGCAAAAAGTCCCAACACAACGAAAGCAACAAGTATTCCCACAGTTATAATGTTCAATGCCATGTTCTTGGTAATAATCCCCTCTTCTCCATTTCGTGGTGGTCGCTGCATTAATGCGTAGCTCTTCGGATCTACACTTAGCGCTAATGCAGGAAGTCCATCAGTAATGACATTGATCCAAAGAAGATGCAAGGTCGCAAGAGGAAGGATTACCCATCCCTGACCATCAGTAAACATAAAGAACATGGCTATGACAAGAATAAGGACTTCTGCTAAATTGCTCGAGAGCAGATAATTCACAAATTTCTTAATGTTATCAAAGATACCTCTTCCTTCTTCAATGCCATTAACAATCGACGTAAAGTTATCATCCATAAGAATAATATCACTCGCTTCCTTGGCAACGTCTGTACCTCTCATTCCCATGGCAATGCCAATATCTGCTTTTTTCAGTGCAGGCGCGTCATTTACCCCATCACCAGTCATAGCAACGCGATAACCTTTTCTTTGAAGGGCTGAAATGATTTTAATCTTATGACTTGGATCAACACGTGCGTACACACCAACGTCATCAACAATGCTTGCTAAATCTTCACGCTCATCAATTTCCTTTCCGGTAATCACGCTACCCGTGATACCTACCTGTTGGGCAATAGCTAAGGCAGTATCTTTATGATCACCAGTTACCATTACTACTTTAATGCCTGCTTCGTGACAGGTTGCAACAGCTTCACTTACCCGTTCCCGAGGAGGATCCATCATGGCTTGTAATCCGACAAAGACCATTTTTCCTTCAACCTGACCACTGGTTTTATGTTCTAATTCTGGCCGTAATTCTCTATAGGCAAATGCAAGAACTCTCAATGCTTGTTTTCCAAAGGCTTCATTCTGTTTGAGAATCTTAACGTTATCATCAATGGTTAGCTCTCTCACGGTCTTTCCGATTTTAATGCTCGTACAGATACGGAGAACTTGCTCAGGAGCTCCTTTGGTATAGGCAAATTTTCGTGTACCTATTTTATGAATCGTTGTCATTCGTTTACGTTCGGATGAAAAAGGAATTTCTCCGATACGTTGTTGGTTTACTTTCGTCGCAACGATGTCAATACCTGCTTTTCCTGCACTAATGAGCAATGCGGCCTCAGTAGGATCTCCGATAACCTCGGTTGTAGTATTGTTTTCATCCCGTTCAATCTCTGCATTATTGTTCATTGCTCCGATGGTAAAGAGCATGGCAAGCTCTCGTGTATCAACAGAAACTCCCTCGATGGTTGTTACTGAACCGTTTCTCTCATACCCGCTTCCCGTCACCAAATATTCCTCGTGGTTGGCATAGACCTTTGTTACCGTCATTTCATTCTTTGTTAGCGTTCCTGTCTTATCAGTACAGATGACTGAGATACTTCCAAGGGCTTCGGCAGCGTGCAACTTTCTGATAAGGACGCTCTGTTTTGCCATGCGTTGAACCCCTAATGCCAGACAAATCGTCACCACAATAGGTAGCCCTTCAGGAATGGCAGCTACTGCAAGCGCAACGGCAATCATTAAGACCGGTAAGGCTGTTTCTCCACGTACCACTCCTATGGTAAAAATAATTGCGCTGATCAAGAGTACATAAAATCCAAGCCGTTTACTCAGCAATCGTAGTCTCTGCTGGAGTGGTGTTTCATGGGTACTTGTTTCCTGCAAAAGATGGGCTATCTTTCCCATTTCTGTTTTTGTTCCTGTATGCGTAACAAGCGCAAGAGCCCTGCCACTGGTTATTATTGTTCCTGCATACACCATGTTTGTTCTATCAGCAAGTAAAGTTTCTTTCGGAAGCGCTTCAATGGTCTTTCGTACTGCTACTGATTCTCCGGTTAAACTTGACTCGTTTGCCTGAAGGGTTGTTGCTTCAATTAAACGAGCATCGGCAGGAACTTTATCTCCTGTTTCAAGGACAATGATGTCACCTGGAACAAGAAAAAGAGCATCAATCGTTTGTTTCTTTCCTTCCCTTATGATGGTTGCCTGGAGTTTGGTGAGGCGAAGCAGGGCAACGATTGTACGTTCTGCTTTGTATTCTTGCAAGAATCCAAGAAAGGCATTGATAAGTACAATGATCAGAATAACTGTCGATTGGAGTATTTCTCCAAAAGCAAGTGAAACAAGGGTTGCACCGAGAAGCACCCAGACAACCGGATTTTTGAACTGCTCGAGAAAGATTTTGAGTTTGCTGACGGTCTTTTTCTCTTTGAGTTTGTTCAGCCCATAGCGTTTAAGCCGGAATCGAGCCTCTTTTTCATCGATTCCTGTACGACTCGTCTTTAGCGCTGTACAGACTTCCTCGATGGATGCGTCATGATACCCATTCATACCTCTTTCCATAAACTGGTACTATAAAAAAGTATCTCAAGAAATAAATGAGCAGATAAATCAATTAAATAAACTAGCATTTAACTTTCCACATTCAATTTTCCAGCGCCACTAATGGCGGTGCGACGGTCAAAACCTCATGTCTTCGGTTTTGCCCTACTCGCCACTCCGGAGGAGCCTCGGCTCGTCGCACGCCACGCAAACTCATGAAAATCCAACGGATTTTCAGGATCCTCGGAAACTAAGTTTCCGGGAAACCGGAAATTCAAAGAATTTCCCAGTTCACCGAAAATGCATGGCATTTTCGCGTGTTTACCAAAGTTTGATCAAATGCGTGTCAACTGAGCGTAACCAGTTGGGCGCTGACGAAGCGGGGGACGCCCCATCCGGGGACGCTTCGTAGGATTGCTCGCAAGCAATCCGTCAGCCGCCACTAGCGTGGCGTGCGTAGTTTTCTCCAATTTAATTAAACGCTTACATCGACAAAGGATAACGTTTATAATAAACAAACTATTCGCTAGGCAAATGCAAACAGCTACCTTAGACCAATTTGGGCAATACGTACAAGCATATCAAGCACGAGCAGCAAAGCAAGAGAGTGGTGTCTATTTATCAAGTTTAGAAAGTATACGTTTTGATGAGGCTGAGGGCAAAGGAGGATCTGCATTGATTCGAGAGCTGAGCGAACAAGGTAAGCTTGAAGCTATGCTCAGTATGTTGCCAGAGGAGTCCCAAGGAAATTTTGATGCACGACTTGCAGAGTTTAATGAGGGTTACGTTCCGATAGTATTACCAATGCAGCGTTTAACTCGTCAGCGAGATGACGGAGATAAAGTTCCTTTAGTCTATGAGGTGTTCTCAGATGTTATCACGGTTATGCAGGGCTTAGGACTTTCTGTAAGCCATGCTTACGGATTTAGAAGTGTTGCACTCTTGAAGGGCAGGAATCAACTATCAAAGTATCAGGATGGTCTTGCAGGAAATCTCTATCATGCAAACTTTCCTGAGAATGCTGTCTTTGATCATACCATGACTGCTTTTTTCTGGCTTACGGGGTTCTATGATGCTGCTCCTCGACTTAAAGCAGGTGTTGATGAACAGTTGAGTACTCAGGAGCGGTTAGATGAACGTTGTCGGGGCTATCTTCAAGCACTCCCTTCGTCAATTTCCGTAGCAAATCTTCGGTCTTTTGTTGAGCTTGGTAGGGTGTGGAGCATACCTTCTCTGACAAATCCTAATATCGAGACCTACAGGGTATTCTGTGAAAAGATAAAAGGTAATTAGTTGTTAAGGGCGCACTAGGAAATCCAGCTCACTCATTTTTGTATAGTAAAAGTAGCAATAGGATAACTGATCATAATATCATCAGGTGTTGAAGCAATTTCAATTCCAGTCTTGTTGTGTTCAGACAGACTCTTCAATTCCTCGGTCACTCCATCACTTGTTCTACCCTTACATTCGAATCTTTCTCTCAGACTCCAGACACAGGTAAACTCAGTCCTTGCCACTACTCTGCCCCCTGATAAAGCAACCCATTCTTCAAACTGGCTAATTGGAGGAATATAGGGTTTATCATCTCTTCCATCTTGAACAGCCACTAACCCTTCTATTGTGTTAATTAATTCTGCATCTGGATCATTTTTTGGAAAGTGATCTTGAACAGTCAATATTCCATATTCTCTTAAAGTCCTTAGGTACCCCCTTAATACAGGTAAATATTGTTGAATCTCCAAATTATTTAATCCATATCTACATACCATTATATCAAATTGATTAGCAGGATAATCCAATTTTTGCACATCTGCAAGAACTTTACTTGCACCAAGAGGTAGTGCATCCAGAGGCAATGCATCTAACATTTTTTGGCTACCATCAATAAAAACAAGCAATTTAATAGCTTCTACTCCAAAATATCTTACTAAGAATTTCCCTATGGCTCCATCTCCACACATCATATCGGCTATTTGTAGGTTTCTCTTTTCTTGTAACCTCTCGACCGACATAGCAATATGTTCTAATGATGTTCCGTCTCTAAACGTAGAAAATCTCTGCAAATACTCTGGTGACCTCACAGCATATTGATTTGACATTATTTATTTCCCAAGTAGGTTAAGTTAAATTTCTTAAGTTTTACCCTTGCCCCTTGGAGCAGTTGGGAGCTTTATTTAAGATTTCAAATTGATTTATAAATCTTTCCATTTGTAACTACTCTAAAGAAACCAAAACAATAACTTTTATAACCAAAGAGCCATTTGCTGGAAAGATGCAAGGCAGTCAGTGAACCATCGCATCAATACACACACGAAATAAACGCGGAGCGTACTGTCCGCATAATGTTGTGTGGAGAACCTTGTAGGTTCTTCCTTTTTCTTTACATACAGCAGCAATTTTTGCGATTGCCTCTTGAGGAAATGCTTCTTCTTTAAGAAAATCATAGAAATGAATAATCCCACCTGACTTTACTGCTGTTAAAGCAACATCAAGGAAATGCTCACCTCCCATGGGCAATGGCATCAGTACTCTATCGAACTTTTTCTCTATTTTTTTCAGGAGTTGTGGAACAACAACCCGGACATCCCCACAGTAATTCGTGACATTACTGAGCTTGTTGAGCTTCACGTTTTCTTCTGCATAGTGATGGCCTTTTGGATTGATTTCTATGCCAACAACTGCTCTTGCTTTGGTATTTTTAGCCAGTTCAAGGGTGTAAGGACCGCAGCCAGCAAACATCACAAGGATATCTTCTTCTGGTTTTACCTGCTGCATGATCCTTCTGCGTTCAGTGCTCAGGCGCGGAGAAAAATAAACCTGCTCGACATCAAGCTTTATGCGTACATTGTTCTCTTTATGGATCGTTTCCTTTGTTTTTTCTCCGGCAAGATACTGCAATGGTTGCAACCTGAATGTACCTTCATGAACGCCAGCCTTTTTTACTACGGTCTTGATGCTCTTGTTCAGGGTTAGTAAGGTTTGGGCAATATGTCTTTCTTTTGCCTGAAGTTCAGCGGGAATCTCAAGAATAGCGATATTCCCGATACTATCATAACTGGTCTTGAGCACTTCTTGTTCTGCTGTTGTTAATGCAGAAGACAATGCTCCCCGTAAGGTTGTTATTTCCTTGCGTAACGGCATCTTTTTTTTACTCCAAGAAAGAGAAATAGCGTCAGGAACATGCTGGCCAACTGCCTGCTTTGCTCCTGGAATGTCTTTAACTGGGTAATAGACCGAAGTCTTTGTTCTTACTATACCCCTTGTCTTATCCAAGAATTGATGCTTAATGAGGATCTGTTTTACTGTTTCTGCTTCAGGTAGAGGAACTTTTAAGATCGGCATGACATTGAGATAAGGCTGTATTATATAAAACCTTTTTGTACTTTTACGTTAATGCTCTTTCCAGAAATGCGGATTCTTTTTCCTGAACCGTTCGATTGCTGTTGCCAAGAGTTCAGGTCGCTTGCTTTTTACGTAGACATATCCGGTTACCGATGCTATCAATGCACCGAGACTATCAACCAAGAGATCACTCATTGTATCAACTAAACCTTTCTGCATATGGACATTATGGGCCTGAAATGTTGCATCAATGAGAAATTCAACTAATTCCCAGACCGTTCCCAGAGCAAGGGCAAAACAAAAGGAGAATAAGGCCACAACAAAGGGATTTGCCTGGAAGCGTTTACTGGCATAGAGAACATACAAGATCAAGAATCCTACAAAGCCGAGAGCAATACCTGAAGTCGTATGGAGCAGGATATCCCACCACCAATAGGAAACATAATATCCTCGAGCATTGCCTAAGAATAACGAGGCATAGATAAACAACACAATGATAATCTCGAATTCAAGAGGAAGCTCGAGATGATACCTTCGTGAAAGGAGCACAGGTAAAAACGTTAAGGTAAAGGTGAGGGCACATAGAAACAACACAAGCCATTGTTGGTCAAGAATACTGGCAATGCCAGCAAACAGAAGACTTGCCCGTATCAGTATCGTAAGAACATGGAGCACTTTCTGTCGTGCAAGCGAAGGTACCTTCTGAAAATGTCTGATCGGTGGTATAGTTATCATACTGACCTCTCTCTGATATCTCTTAAGGCAAGGGTAATATTTAAATCTGATGACCCCAAAAAGGAATAAGAAAAAAAGAAATCTTATTTACTCCTTGCTTGGGAGATATTCCCTCTCATCTGCATCATCAGGGATTCAAACGGTGTAGCTGCTCTTTGTTGCATTTGTTGGAGCACATCATCAACCCCTGCAGATTGCATTAATCGTTTGGTTACTCCGTGATATTCTTGAATACCCTCGCGAACGCTTTGTTCTACTCCTTCGGGAGTCCAACCATTTGCTGCAGCAATAGTTGCATAACTTCTGAGATTTTCTCCGGTGTGAGCACCACATTCAGTGACATAACGTAATGGTGAGTCTTCGCTTACTCTGTATAAGAAGGGATTAACACGTGTTCTCTGTGTTACTTCAACGCCCCTTCCAGGATACTTTACTAGATTTCCAACATTATCCATGACTAAGGCAACAACCTGATAATGCTTTCTATCTGCTATCATTGCTTGCTCAGTTGGAGTAAGTGTTTTACGCGGATAATAAGCTATGCCATCCTCACGTATCCATCTCCCTGTTGCGTTTGAGCTTGGCTCTGTTTCATACACGGACAACACAACCCTGTCAACCCCTTGCCCTTCCATTTCATCTAAACCGGTCAATAAAGCCTGATAGACTTCATTAGGTTGAGCTATTACTTTGACGGGAAGAGGTACGCTTGCTGTATACTCTGCTTGTTTTCTCTGAAATAATCGGAATGCCATGTGATAACCTCCTTAAAACCTAGAGATTCTCCTTCTTTATTTAAATGTTTCTATGTTTGTCCCTTTTGAGTGGTTGCAGTTTTAAAGAAATTTTGTCCCCCACTAGTAACTAAATTTACGAAAGGTTTATATAGGCTAGCATAATCGTTCCTGCAATTCTTTAAGGAGGAAGATACTATGATTAAACATTATCGTAGAGAAGCGCTTGCTGCAGCAACACTTGTCGGAGCAGTGGCTTTTGCTATCTACCACAATAGACCGGTTACTGTAGAGGAGAGAGTAATGGTGCAGCCAGTTGGTGATCGCATTGGATTAGAGCTGATACTTCCTGATCATCGTGATGGCCAACGTCTTTCTGGTTACACCAATTTAGTCATTGAGTATTTTACTAATGATGGGGTGGGAGATAAGCTCTCTGTTGGTTTAGGACCGTTTGTTGCTGGACATGATACCTTGGGGCTCCAGGTCGTGGATCAGAACCAGAAACCAGGAAACAATCTATTCGATGGAAGGGTAAACGATCTATTCGATGGAATGGTAAATGACACCTATCTTCATAGACTTTCTCACAATGGCTCACATTGGGTGGATATTGGTATCCTTGCTCAATCTCACCGTGATGGTCCGGTATCAGATGAGTTAACTCTGGTTGGACAGAACTTGCTCGATCTCGGGTATGAAACCTTATTAAACCGGAAAGGAATTGAGGTCAACATTCAAAAGTAATATGTATGAATCTTTTCAAGGAGGATGAAATTATGAACCAAAATTATCAAACAAAAGCACCTGTTTTAGCTATGCTTACCACAGCAGCTGCGCTCAGTTCATGTTCTCAGCAACCATTATACATTAATGAAATTGTTGACGCAGCAGCTATTGCCGATAGCATTGGTTTAGGTTCGAACTCAGATCGCTTAGAACAAACATTAGGTCCGCTGCATGGTTCAACAACTCTTGAGGCCCATTCTTCCTCTTCTACTATGAAGGGAGATCGTCTGACGGTGTTTTTAGGCCCGTTCACTACAGAAAATGGTACTTTTTTGCTTACTGCAGAAGACAATATAACGCCTGTTTATCCTGGTACAATAAGTTCACCACGTCCTGATGGGGTGCTGGATTATGCTTGCTTAGAGAAGGCTGACTATGATTCACTGAGCAATGATAGCCCCTGTTTTGAAAAAGTTGCTGAATATAATAGTATTTTGGGACTAAGGCTCGAGTTTCCTGTTCCCTTAGCACGGGTCGGCCAAGAATTGTTAGACCTAGGTGATAGAAGATTAGCGCAAGAACAACGTGAGCGTGAGGGCATGTCTCGTTTGACAGCTGACTTAGTAAAAGACGGCCTTAAACATCATGATCTTTAGGAGGATGAGACTATGAACCAAAATTATCAAACAAGAGGACCTATTTTGGCAGTGTTAGTAGCAGCAACCATGAATGGATGTGGTAGTGAGCTACCTTCTACGTTGAATCAAACCGTAGATGCACAGATTGTTGTCAATCAGATTGGATTGGAACAGCTCCTTCCAGGTGGTGCTGAGGGTCAAACCACGCTCTTTGTAACCTATAGTCCTTCTCCGAATCTAGGATCTGGGATGGGTGTTAATTTAGGGCCGTTTGCTGCTGGGTAGGATTCTTTCTTAGTCATTGCAGGTGATGGCTCTTCTCCAGATAAGACAGATCCTTTTGATGGGCAAGTCAATAATGTATATATCGAGCAATTCGTCCCTGACTCATTAAGGGGCCCAAATGATTCGTATGTTACGGTACTTTCTCAATACCATAACAATACGCCAGGACTGCCTTCAGACACTCAAGCTGGAATTGTTGGGCAACGTTTGCTAGGTCTAGGACATGCAAAATTAGTAGAGCAAGGAATTGAGGTTAAGTTTGATTCTCCTGCTCCTTTGATTATTGCGCCAGCAGCCAACTCCAAAATGAAGTAAATTCAATTGTTTTATCATCGAATTCCTTTATTTCTTTATCTCCAAGGTATAAAAGAAGGGATCTCTTTATTTTATACTTTTTCATAAATAATTTTAATGCGTTCAAATCCCTATCCTCGACATTTTCCTTATTTTTGACTTCAATAGGAAGAATGTTTCTGCCTTCAATTTTTAAGAAGTCTATCTCTTTTTCTAAATACCTCCAGTAATGCTTTCCGTTTATAGTGCTTACAACGAAAGACTCTAAAATTTTATCGTTATTCTCTCCGTAGCAATATGCAAGATTCCACCAGTAAGGATAAACTCTCTGTAGCTTTCTACTCGTTGATAACGTGCTTGGCCTAAAATTTTTAACAATTCTTATCAGATAACAAAATTCAAGATAGAAAATATGCTTGTAGAGGGTATTCTTGCTTATCCTTAGATTCTTTGATAGATTATCATAATCAAGGTAGAACCCTGGCTCCTTGTAAAACAATTCTACGAGTTTAGACAATAATTCTTTGTTAATATTACTAAATCTTTCTGGAAGGTCCAATCTGATTATCTTGTCTATAATGGTTGTTTTAAGATAATCCTTGATTACTAATTCATTATCCCAGCTTACTGTCTCTGGGAAGCTCTTTAATAAGTAAGAAAAAAACTCTTTTTTTATCTCTCTTGCGTATAGCCTATGATTCTCAACCAGTTTTTGCTTGCCAGTTAATTCTAAAAATTCTTTAAAACTTAGGGGAGTTATATTCATGAGAAAATATCTTCCAGCAAGGTTTTTCACAGCCTCTTCTTCAAGGTTGATGCTGCTGGATGACGAAACACAAAATTTTATGTTTGGGCTAGAATCATAAATCAATTTCAGTTCGCCAGCCCATTTTTTAAATTTGGTTATTTCATCAAAAAAAACAAAAATCTTTTCTTTTTTGTAGTCTACCCCTGTTAATTCTTTGTAATTTTCAAAAAGCTCTACCAAATCATCAATTTCCTTGTCAAAATTAAAATAAAAAATCCTTTTTGGGTCAATTTCGCTAAGCAGGCTCTTTATTGTCTGATAGATAAGAGTAGTTTTTCCAACCCTCCTTAATCCTGTAAGAATAATTATCTGCTTATATTTCTTATATTCTTGTATCTTATCAAAAAAGCTTCTTTTATAGCGTTTGGCAAGCTCCTCGCTAATGATTTCACCCTCCCACCAAGGATTGAGCAGCCGTATAATGTCTTGTATGTTTGGCATAAGTGTCCTAAATAGAACGAATATTTAAATCTTTCGTTCTCAAATGAGAACTAATAATCGCTTATACTATCGCCCCTTTATCCCTATCTGTTTTGCCTCACTAAGGGTGTGAGAGCAACCGCAAAAACAATTCATGGACTTTTGTTGTGCTACTTAACTCAGGGTGAAAGGTAGAGACGAGAATATTTTTCTGTTTTGCCAGCACAATCTGGTTATCATATTTTCCCAGAACCTCAACCTCTTTTCCAATGTCCGTAATAATTGGAGCCCTGATGAAAATACCATGAATATTACCAAGTTCTTTACACGAAACGTCTGCCTCAAAGCTATCGATCTGACTCCCATAGGCATTTCTTTTAACCGTTATATCCATTAATCCCAAGGATTTAACCGTATTCTCTTCAGCTTGTTTTGCCAGAAGAATTGCTCCGGCACACACACCGTAGAGTGGCATTCCCTTACGAGAAAGATCAATGATGGCAGTATCAAGCCGGTTTTGCCTCATGAGTTTACTCATTACCGTACTTTCCCCTCCAGGAAGAATAAGAGCATCAATGGCCCGAAGATCATCACACGTCCTTACTTCTGTTGCGCGTACTCCTAATGATACCAGCACTTTTTCATGCTCGATAAATGCTCCCTGAAGCGCGAGAATACCAACGGTTACCATACAATCAACTCCACGACGTTACGTACCTTACTCGTGTTATACACCACGTTCTGCCATTTTGACTGTTAAGGTCGGAATTTCATCTCCTCGCATTGCTTGTCCTAATCCTTCGGAAATTTCAGCAAGTATCTTTGGATTATTGTAATGCGTGGTTGCAAGAACGATTGCCTTTGCCATTTTTGCAGGATTTTGACTCTTAAAAATACCCGAACCAACAAAATTTCCATCACAACCAAGCTGCATCATTAAGGCTGCATCTGCCGGTGTCGCAATACCACCTGCTGAGAAGTTTACTACGGGAAGTCTGCCAAGTTCCACGACTTTTTTGATGAGCTCGAGAGGTACACGGTAGTCGTCTGCTTTTTGCGCAAGCTGCTTGGGAGCCATGCGTTGTAGTTCCTTAATCTCTGCAGTAATGCGTTTCATATGGCGGACTGCCTCAACAACATTTCCTGTACCGGCCTCTCCTTTTGTCCGAATCATGGCAGCTCCCTCATGTATCCGTCGAAGAGCTTCGCCTAAATTACGGGCACCACACACAAAGGGAATCTTGAATTTTCTCTTATCAATATGAGCTTCTTCATCTGCGGGGGTAAGTACTTCAGATTCATCAATAAAATCAACTGCCAATACCTCCAAGATCTGTGCTTCAACAAAATGACCAATGCGTACTTTTGCCATGACCGGAATGCTTACCGAGGCTTTGATCTCTTTAATGAGCTTCGGATCGCTCATTCTGGCAACTCCTCCTGCTGCTCGGATATCAGCAGGAACTCGTTCTAATGCCATGACTGCACAAGCTCCTGCGTCCTCAGCAATCTTGGCATGTTCAGCAGTAACCACATCCATGATGACACCGCCTTTCAGCATCTGTGCCAATCCTTCGTTGAGGGTCTTTGTTCCTTGCTGAGGTTTTGTATTCATTTTCTCTCCAATGTCTTTTATTCTTGTAGCCTGAATGTTATGAACGTTATTACCTATATGATGTTAGGGAATACGATAACCTACTTAAAGTTTAGGGTTTTTATAAAGTCGTAGGCAGAATACCCACAAATTTATTTGTGGGATGAATGCCGTGCCTCATTCCAGTGTTTAGGCAAGAGGTATAATCCTATTTTTTCTGCATTTTGAGATATCTGTTAATTTCTTTCGTTGATATCTCCTCAGGAAAATCATGTTCAAATTTTGCTAAAATCTTTTTTCTCTGCCTAAAAGTATCTGCATTTTTTGCATAAGCAATCCATCCTTCAAAAAAATCGTATAAAACATCATAAACACCTTCTTTTGAATTATATTTTTCTTTCAAACTTGCATATGTGTTTCTCATCTTTCTTAGATTTGACTTCTTGAGAAGTTTGTGATGGTAAAAAACCCTAAAGCCAAGAAAATTAAAGCATTTTCCCGATTTGAATATTTTTGATTTGTCTTTGTGCAATTCCAGCTTTAACCTACTTTTTAAGAACTTGTTAATTTGCTCTTTATAAGATTGCAATTTTTCTTTATCTGATTCAAAGATAACAAAATCATCCACATATCTGATGTAATATTTTGCTTTAAGATTATGCTTAACATATTTGTCCAGCTCATTCAGATAAACATTCGCAAAAAACTGGCTTGTTAGATTTTTCCCCCCCCCCCCCCCCCCCCCCCCCCCGCAGTTAATATCATCTTTATTAGCCAGATTACTTTTTTGTCGTTGATTTTGTTTTGTATGATTCCAAGCAATACTTCATGATTGACTGTTTCAAAATATTTTTTAATGTCAGCTTTAAGAACATAGCAATCAAATGTATAATTATTGCTCGCCTTTCTCTTGAAGAAGTCAAATCTTTCAACTGCCATAAGCGTTCCTTTACCAAGCCTATTTGCATATGAATCGTAGATAAAGCCTTTTTCAAAAATCGGCTCAATAATATTGCATAAAGCATGATGTACTATCCTGTCTCTAAAGTCTGACTTTGATATTTTCCTTGTCTTTGGATCTCTGACTATGAAATTTATCAGAGGCTTTGGCTTGTAAGAATGAAATAGTAATTCAGAACGAAGCAAAAGAAGATTATCCTTCAGGCCTTTTTCGAATGTAACAACATAATCTTTAGTTGTCTTATGCTTTCTAGCTTTTTTGTAGGCAAGAAAAAGGTTATCATACGAGCATAATCTTCCATAAAGATTTAAGGATAACATAGGAAATTGTAAGCCTCGAATGAAGACCATTCCGAAAGCACCATTGTTGTTGTTAAGATTCCTGTTGCTGCCATTGGCATTGAAGTCGTTGTCAGGACTGAAAAGACGCAGCCCAAGTGCTAGCCCATTTACTCAGTTCCCACCACAGGTTCAGCCATATAACCCTCAGGTTATGTGTCCCTGCTGTAATTTATCAAATTGGAGCGTGTTCAATTTGAAGGTTTTATAACTTTGTCGCCAAAGCCATAGTAAAAGGGCGTGTGGCCTTCTTAACCATATTCAATATGGTCTCGAGGCAAAAGTTCAATAGAAATATGCATATTTAATACTTACTTTTTTGGCGAACTTTTTTCGCCGCCTTCGGCGGTTTTTTCAAAACGCACCCCGAAAGCACCATCGCCGCTGTAAAGATCCCTGCCGCAACCGCCCCCGGCAAGGAAGTCGCCGCCAGGACTGAAAAGACGCAGCCGATTTATATATGGGCCTAACTGTCTAGCATATTCTTGGCTATCAAAAAAGGCATTATGAACATCTCTTCGTTCAGCCAGCCAAGCGCCAAAGTCTCCAGCCTTAATCCCCAAAGATGGATCACTATACATGAAATTAGTAATTCCTTCTTCTCCCAGCCTATTCGCAGGAGTCTCATGAGTGCCATGCGTAGTTGCAAATGCCATCCCATTATTCAGCATTGTATCGATCGCATCATAAACATCATCTCTCATTTCTTTTGGAACAACAAACTCTCTGCCGTGTTTGTGCGCATCAACCAAATCAGATAAGAATAATTGGCTTATTGGCTTGCCTCTGGCTAAAACAACTCGGTCTTTAGCTCTTTTATCATAAATAACATCCATGTCAGTTCTACTATAAGGTGTAAATGGGCTATCATCAACACCAATCATAAGAAGGCCTTTTTCTGCCGGGGAAATTGTATGAAGCCCTTTAGCAGCAAATGCCAACTCTTGAACATCCAAAGGTCTTTGAGAAAGGGCATAAGTAACAGTGTATAATCCTACTTGTGTTTTATTGACATCCATTTCATGATTAATCATTTTGTTAAGCCTCCAATAATATAATCAGGGTGGAATAAGCTTTTGTTTATAAATCTTCCGTTTTTAAACCTACTACAAAGTAGTTAATCTATCTTTGCAAAGTCGCCGATTTTAAGCTGCCCTTTCAAGTGTGTTGGGCATCCGTAAATATCATACTCAAAAACAGATTTGCCCATTTGCTCTTGAATGTAACGCTTAACTTGTTCTTGCGATACATGACCAGCAGAGCCACAGTAGTAACCTCTTGCCCAGAGAGCATCAAATCCTTTTCCAAAATGCTGTTTGTATCCCAAGTATTTCAAATCTGGAAATACTCGCCTTAATTGAATTGAAGTGTTGCCTTTTAACTTATGGATTATCTTGAAAGGCGTTACTGTCGGCTTTGCGCCTACAAATAAATGCAGATGGTCTGGCATAATCTCTAATGCGAGGTTATTAATGCTCATTTCTTGGCATTGCCCTTCAATGATTGCTTTTAGAACTTCAACAACCTTTCCAGTCAATACGGGCTTTCTGTACTTTGGAATCCAAATAATGTGGTAATTGATATTGTGTACTTCTGGATTAAAGTGCGGATATAGTTTTTGAGTCATAGCGACCACCTCATGATTAAGGTGGTTGCTTGTATCATTAGGGGGTTCTCGTTGAGCGAACCATACATTAAGTTAAATGGTTTGCGTGAGAAACCCCCAGCTTTAGCTGGATTTATTTTGGGAGTATGTCATTTGTTTATGATAAGTTTTTTATAGGTAGCCTCTTTAAAGCCAATGATGAGGATAGAACGACATATTTCCCTGCTTATTGTTGCCCTTTTTGGTCTGTTTTTCCTGGGAAGAGGCATAACAGGGTATGTCATTGCCAAGGATTGTTGTTTACCGCCATACTGTGCGCCTGAAGATCGTTGTCCATCCTCTCAGGTAACAACCTTTGATACGCTTCAACCGACCATAAGTATATCCCTTGGTATCTTTATGTTACTCACTGTACTCTGTGTCTATTTGCTGGTGATGCATGGTCATCAAAGTCAAGATACTCTTTGAGACAAAGTGAGATAAAGAATAGATTTATGCATGTGATGGATTAATGTATGCAAACATGAGGAGGGATAAACGATGGTAGAAGCAGTAAGTATTAATTACCTTGCGGTTATTGTCGCAGCAGTGGCAAGTATGGCACTTGGTGCCTTTTGGTACAGCCCAATGGGATTTGGTAAGATGTGGATGAAATTAAGTGGAATTACTCCACAAGCCACAAAAAATATGAAAGAGAGCGCCAAAAAATCCTACGCTCTTGGATTTTTATGTGCCCTGATTACCAGTTATGTCTTGGCACATTTTGTCAAGTATACTGAATCAACTACGGTTGTTGATGGTATGCTTACTGGCTTTTGGATTTGGTTTGGTTTTGTGGCAACCGTTACTTTGGGAGTAGTCCTTTGGGAAGGAAAATCATTTCGCTTATACCTTCTCAACAATGGCTATAACCTGCTTTCATTACTGTTGATGGGAATGATCCTCACGTTATGGGTATGAGTAAGGTATAGCTATAAACTATAAATAACCGCTAAGGCTAAATGTTTTTATAGGCTTTAGCTTTTATGATTTTTGCAGAGCGTATGAAAAAACACCTCAACGGACATATCCATTTTGGTCATCACTTCCAGGATAAACTAAAAAGTGACCCAAAGAAGGAGCATACCAAGAAACGATTATTGTTTTCCTTAGTTATTACTGCGATAGTCATGATTTTGGAAGGTATTGGTGGTGTTTTCACGAACAGCCTTGCCTTGTTGAGCGATGCGGGACATATGTTTACCCATGTGATGGCATTAGGCATTAGTTATATTGCTATTTTTCTTGGTCAGAGGCCATCTGACAAGCAACGAACATTTGGTTATATGCGTTTTGAGATCCTTGCAGCCTTGTTTAATGGTGTTTTCGTCTTAATCGTAAGCTCTTATATCTTCTATGAAGCATTCCAACGTCTTGTTAATCCCCAAGTAATTGCCATAGTACCTATGCTTGTCATTGCTGTATTAGGATTAGTGGTTAATATGATAACAACCTTTGTGCTCTATAAAAGTACCGATGATCTCAATGTTCGCAGCGCTTTTGTCCATATGCTTAGTGATCTTTTCTCTTCTGCCGGTGTTATTGTAGCAGCTATTGTTATTTGGTGGACTGGATGGTACCAATTAGATGCCGTGGTAAGTATTCTCATCGCAGGTGTTATTGTTCTCTGGGGAGTTAATCTGGTACGTGAATCTTCCAATATCCTTTTGGAATCGACGCCACAACACATTGATATTGATACCTTACGGAAGGATTTGATACGACGAGTTCCTGACGTGCATGATGTTCACGACACTCATGTGTGGGAATTAACGTCTAAGAAGTATTGCCTTGCAGCTCATCTGGTTGTTGATGACTGTTCTCTGAGCACGAGCAATAAAATCATTCATAATGTTAACCGTATTCTTCGTAGAAAGTATGGCATTGCCCACACCACCTTACAGTTAGAGTGTGTCTCGCATTTCCTTAAAAAGTAACACAAGATATAGAGACAAACTGAGTCGCAAAGGGTTCAATAACATCGGAACGTCCATCGCGATCGCTGTTATGTGTTTTTTCTGCAAGAAAAAAAAGCCGAAGGCTCAGTTTGGATTTTGGCGTTCAAGACTGGATAACTTTATATTTAGGCCAGTTCTTTTTATAATAATTATGATTAAAGTAATTATTTTTGATTGGTTTGGGGTTTGCACAGTAGAAAATTGGGCAGATACTCTTGGAAGAGAATTAAGTAGTAAATTAAATTTGGATGAATCTTTGGTGAAACAAAAATTTAAACCATTAATTCAACCATTTGCAAGAGCAGAATTATCTTCTGAACAATTTTTAGAACAATTTATTGGTTCATTAAATAAAAACAAGAATCCTCAAGATTTTGTTTATCTATTTGAAACAATCCCCAAAGTAAATACTGAATTGCTCAATTACATTTTAGAGTTGAAAAAGAAATATCCTGTTTTTATGTTATCGAATAATTTTGGACCTGTATTTCCAAATTATGAGAAGCAGGTTGATTTCAAAAAATATTTTGACAAACTATTCTTATCACATAAATTGAAATTGAGTAAAACTCAAGACAGAATTTGGGAAAAAATTCTTCCTGATATTGAGTTTAAGCCAGACGAATTAGTATTTATAGATAATAAGGAAAAATATTTTGAACCTGCAAAAAAACATGGAATAAAATGTATTTTATTCTTGAAAAACGACCAAGTGAAAAAAGAATTGGCAGACTTAAATGTTAAAGTAGACTAATTCTGGAGTACAAAGGGCAATTTCCTACGATTCACAGAATCTAGTTTAGTATCTAAGGGGTCGCTTGTTTCCATAAGATCTCAAATTGTTTTCTATATCCATCAGCAACCAATTTGTCTTTAATCAATATCCCATAAGAATTCTCAGTAAATATTACAATGCCTACATAATCTCCTATTATTATGGTTTCTTGTAATTGCTCAAATTTACGAGATAAAAATCTTATGTTTGTTAATTTTTTTCTACTAAGTTCCTCTCCAAATTTCCTGATAGTTTCATCAAAAACTTGCCTACACTTGATTTTTTTAGAAATTCTTCTTGCGTGAAGATTCTTCCACCATGTTTCACCCATGATATCATGTGTTACTCTTGTCCCGCCTCCAAAGGTGTTATATTCTTTTCCGCCAGAATTTAGTAGAGTATTATACAACTCATTGATTCCCCTCTTTCCTCTAAAAACAGTAGCTTGTTCTTCTTTCTTAGCAAGTTTTTGTTTTACTTTGAGCTCAGGCAATATTTGTTCAAATCTTTTCTTTTTATCATCAATAAAATTATAGAAATTTTCAGGATCGGTCGCCTGATAAACTTTTCTTTTACCATCAAGAATGAAATTAATTAATCCTTTATCAATCAAAGTATTAAGCGCTCTATGGACAACAGAGTTTTGAAGATTTGATTTTTTAAGAATTTGTCCAGCAGTAGTACTACCTAATTCCAGCAATGCAAGATACACTTTTATCTCTGCTTGTGTTAATCCTAAATCTTCTAGTATTGTTACATCCATCTTTAAGCTAAAGATTTCATTCTTTATAATACTTTCTATTATAGTCTCAATTGGGAGGATAAACGTTTTTATAGTTACTATGTTTTTACTATTCCATGATAATTGAAATAAATAGAAATGATGTCATCAAAGAACATGGTTCCCCCTCTCAAAAAGATAAGGATCATGCTACAATTGATATGACAACTATGGGAATAATTAAAGAGTTTACTCAGGGACAGTATGTTATTTTACCGAAAGGTATGAGAATCTTGAATGGTATTTATGAAGCATTGCAGAGATATATAGTTAGACCATTAGACTTTGAGGAAGTAGTTCTTCCAAAGATGGCGCCAGTAGATACTTTCAAAAAAGCTTCATTAGTTGATTTTCCTGATGGCAGACAAAGACAAAGCGCATTTCCTTGGTCATGGGATCAATATTTACTTACTGCTCAACCATATGGAGAAACTGAAGGTGTAAGAGGTACTTACATTTGGGACCCATTACAGTGTACTGTTTTTTATCAATTTTTTGAAGGGAAAACTGTAGATGTTTCTGAGGGACCAATAAAATGGTATGATCGCTCTGGACCAACATACCGAAATGAAAGTTTGGATTCTCTTATACCAGGAGTAAAGCAAAGAGAGTTTCACCGATCTGAATTTATTTTCCTAGGAAGTAAGGACAAAGTTATTGAAACTAGAGAACAGATACTAAGACAAATAGAATCTCTTGTTCAAGCATTACATCTTAATTATAGGATCGTTGTTGGTGGATCTTGTCATAGGTTAGAGGATCATGAAGTACGTGAACCTACATCCCTGGAAGATATTCCTGTAAAAGATGTTGAGATCTATTGTCCGGGATATGGATATTTAGAAGTATCAGGTAATGCTATCATGGGAAATGTTCTAACTTCTAGATTTTCAATTAGTGGAAGAAATGGAGAGGAACTTTGGA
This sequence comes from Candidatus Woesearchaeota archaeon, assembly GCA_016187565.1. Taxonomy (NCBI): domain Archaea; kingdom Nanobdellati; phylum Candidatus Woesearchaeota; species Candidatus Woesearchaeota archaeon. Next base: position 44,184 of record JACPJR010000005.1, on the reverse strand, counting down.
GTGGCTGTAGTGGTATTGGTTTAAATCGTATGATATATGCTATCGTTTCTAATCAAAGAACAACAGATTTTTCTCCACTTCTTTCTGAAAAACAAAAATCCCAAAAAGAAAATGTAAAACTCTATGAGGGTGGCGCCTATTCTACTCCATAACTCGCTATTCCTCTCTCCAGATCTGACTCTGTTGGAAATCTTACATCAAATGGTTTGTTTTCTGCCGTTGGGTCCCCAGAATGAACCAATCTCTGATATGGGCTTGAAATCAAAGCATCTGAATTAATACCCATTCTTCTGTACGCATCTTGAAGTTCTGGTAAATCTAAAATTCCATTATTATTTCCATTCTTATCAACCTCTTGAGCTAACGTTGTTGATAGTTCTTTTCCTCTATCATATTTCTGCATTACAAATGGTACTGGCGCTGCTAAATATGCCACAATTGCCATTCCTGTTAATAATTTTCTAAGTGTCATATTAATCACTAGGAGGAAGTTATCGGGCACGTTAATAAAAGTTTTCTTACTATTTTTAGCAATAATACGAAAAATATATAAATATTAAGAATAAATGCTAAAATAAAATGGAATTAGATTCCAAAAATAGAAAACTGGTAGCATTATTAGAGGATAATAGTAGAGCTACCCTTTCTGATCTTGCAAAAGAAGTAAAACTATCCCGAGAAGCAATCAATTACAGGATAAAACGGCTTCAAGATAATGGAGTAATCAAATCTTTCATCGCCATGATTGACTTTGCAAAATTAGGATATACTTCTTTCGCATTGTATTTTAAACTTCAAAATGTAACTGATAGAGAGGAAAAAGAAATCATTGAATCATTAAAATTAAACAAGAACATCATTTGGCTTGCCAGTGTTGGCGGAAGTTACGATTTAGTTATTGAGTTAATAGCCAAAGACATTCAGGATTTTAATATACAATACAGCAACTTTCTTTCACAATTTCATAAATTTATTGCACGAAGTGAAGTAATTATCAGATTAGAACAAAATCAATTACCCAGATCTTACATTCACGAAATTAAACAGAGTAATGAAAAGAAAAAAACTTCCACAATAACATTAGATGAGGCTGATAAGAGAATTCTTCTGCTATTATCACAAAATGCAAGAATACCAAACATTGAGATCAGTAAAAAATTGAACATTCCACAAACAACAATTTCTCACAAAATTAAAAACATTCAAAAAAGTGGAATTATCGCAAAATATTCAATTTTCCTTAATCCAAAAAAAATAGGGTATCAGAGCTTCAAGATATTAATTTCTCTTCGTGAGTTTTCGCTAGATGCATCAAAAAAAATTCTAGCATATGCAAAACAAAAAAAAACCATTTATTATTATGTAAAATGTATTGGAAAATGGAACATTGAATTAGAATCAGACGCTAAAGATCTTCAAGATTTCCAACAGACACTCATTGATATTAGAAACCATTTCTCAGACATAATTCAAGATATAGAATTTATTGCCATCTTTGATGAACATAAATATACTTATTTTACTGAGGAAATGTTATAACGGCGCCATCATTTCTTCTTTAAACTGGATGTGGGATTTTTGTCTCTGGATTCTCTTACGCAAGCAATCGGCAATTCAAAAACTCTGCGCACCTAACGGTGCTTACAGGGGGATAAACCCCCTGAAACATAACATCGTTTTACGAGATATGCCATCAACGAAACACTTTTTTGACAAGAGCTGCAATTCGCTCTGCGTCCTGTTGAATGCTCTTTTGGTTTTTTCCCTCAACCATAATGCGGAGCTTCTTTTCAGTTCCCGAATACCTTACTAACAATCTTCCATTATCGCCAAGCTCTTTCGTGATGTGCTGTATTTCTTGGTTGAGACCAGGAATCTGTTCTAAAGGCTTTTTCTCAGGGACTTCTACGTTAATGAGAACTTGCGGATATTTTCTCATCCCTTTGAGGAGGGTAGATAGTTTTTCTTTTTTTTCATGCATAAGACGCAGAACCTGTAATGCGGTTAAGGTACCATCCCCTGTTGTACTGTACTCTCCAAAAATAATATGGCCTGATTGTTCTCCTCCGAAGGTATAGTGGTGTTTTCGCATTTCATCAATGACATAACGATCGCCAACATCAGTTTCAACAACGGTAATTCCTAAAGATCGCATAGCAACTTTCAACCCAACATTGCTCATAACCGTGGTAACAAGCGTATTTTTGTGAAGTCTTCCCTCTTTCTGTAGGGCTGCTGCACAGAGCGCCATGACCTGATCACCATCGACGTTCTCTCCTTTCTCGTCAACGAAAACAACCCGATCAGCATCACCATCAAGCGCAATACCCATATCAGCTTTTTCCTTCAGTACAGTGTTACGAATAACCTGAGGATGGAGTGCACCACAGGTATCATTGATGTTTAATCCATTAGGCGTATTATGAATGACAATAACCTCTGCACCTAATTCACGCAAAACTGAAGGAGTGATGCGATAGGCAGCGCCGTTCGCACAGTCAAGAACAATTTTTAATCCAACTAAGGAGTGATTTTGAATGGTATGCTTGAGGAACTCGCTGTATCTTCCCCGTGCGTCTTCAATATGATATGCTTTCCCTAACTGATTTGTTCCTATATGATCACAGGTAATCTCTTCAGCAAAAAAAACCTGTTCGATAGCTTCTTCGGCAGCATCAGAGAGCTTATAACCATCATCGGTAAAGAATTTAATACCATTATCATGCGCTGGGTTGTGCGATGCTGAGATAACAATACCTGCATCCGCAGCAAATGATTTAGTGAGATGAGCAAGACCTGGCGTTGGCATTGGTCCAACAAGGAGAACATCAACTCCCATAGAGATCAGACCTGCGGTAAGGGCAGTCTCGAACATATAACCACTAAGCCTCGTATCTTTACCAATGATAACACGGTGGTGATGCTGGCGCTGAGCACATTCTTTAACAACAAATGCTTTTGCAAAGCTTTTTCCTAAGCGGAGGGCAACCTCTGGTGTCATGGGATAGACATTAGCTTTTCCCCGAATACCGTCAGTGCCAAAAAGTTTTCGTGTCATAATATCCCCTTATTTTACGGTAACTGATTTTGCCAAATTTCTTGGTTTGTCAGGATCACAGTGACGAGCTAATGCAAGATAGTAAGCGAGCAGTTGTATGGGAATAATCATGAGGAGTGGATTTGCAGTCCCAACTTCAGGAACTTCGAGAAAGAAATCATAGAGCTCATTCTGTTGGCTATTAATCCCGATAATATATCCTCCTCGTGCCTTCACTTCCATCGTGTTGCTCAGGATAAGATTCCGCGTAGCATCTGTTGTCAGAACAATGACCGGAATACCATCCTCAATAAGTGCAATGGTACCATGCTTTAATTCTCCACCCGCAAAACCTTCAGCATGGATATAGCTAACCTCTTTTATTTTTAGCGCACCTTCAAGAGCACTGGGATAGGCTAGATCTCTACCAATTAGAAAGAGATCTCTTTTGTCCTTAAGAGCAGAGGCAAGCTTCTTTATCTTTGGGCTGTTGTTTTCAATGATTTGTTTTACCTGTTTTCTTGCATGCTCGATCAATGTCTTGCCTTCTTCCTCTTTTCCGGCAAGAGCATAGGCAAGGAGAAGAAGAATAGCTAGTTGTGAGGTGTAACTTTTCGTACTCAAGACACAGATCTCTGGGCCTGCATTCATCGTCATGGTTTGATCAGACATCCGTGCCAATGATGATCCAACAACATTGACAATGCTGACGATTGTTACGTTCTTTTGTTTTGCGGTTTTTACTGCATCAAGGAGATCAGCAGTTTCTCCACTCTGTGAAACAGCAATCATTAATGTTTTCTCTGTTAAGAATTCTTCATAATTCATGAATTCGCTTGCAAGCACCACATTAACATGCATATGAGCAACATGTGAAAAGGTGTAAGCTGCTGAGACACAGGCATGATAACTCGTGCCACACCCGACAAAAAAAACACCACGTGCTTTTGTAATGCGTTCAGTAACTTTTTCAAGTACTCCATGATCCTGTTCAAGCGCGCTCTTTAAGGTAAATTCCTGTTCATGAATCTCCTTCAACATAAAATGGGGGTAGTCTCCTTTTTGTGCTTGCTCAACATTCCAGGTAACATGGTGGATTTTTTTCGTGATTTCTTTAGTGGTATGGATATTTTTTACGATAACAGCTGCAGAGCGTGTTTCATTGCCAGAAATGGCAATCTCATCATCATCAAGGTAGATAACATTCTTTGTGTAGGCGAGGAATGCCGGCACATCTGAAGCAAAAAAAAGCTCATCATTTTTCTCTCCAATACCAACCACCAGAGGACTTCCACGACGAGCTCCGATCATCGTATTGGATTCAGCATGGAGCGCAACAATGGCAAAATAGCCATCAATAGCCTTTACGGTTGCGGTTACCGCATCTACAAATGACTTACCGTTACTCATCTCCTGTTGAATGTAGTTAGGAATAATCTCAGTATCAGTGCTACTACGGAAGGTGTAGCCTTTTTTGAGAAGCATCTGCTTGAGCTTCTGGAAATTTTCCACAATACCATTATGCACCACCGCTATTTTATTGTCCATAGAAGCATGCGGATGCGCATTTGCTTCAGAAACATTGCCGTGAGTAGCCCATCGTGTATGACCGACGGAAATCGATGATTCAGGTAAGTGAAGGTCAGATAAAGAAACACTTCCAATCTTTCCTACATGTTTTACAATATGAATCTTATGGGCATTTTTTGTTGCAATTCCCCAAGAATCATACCCACGGTACTCAAGACTTTTAAGACCCTTCAGTACAACATCATTTGCATTTCGAGGTCCTTTGTAGCCAATAATTCCGCACATGTTGTCACCGTTTATTTTACGTAACGTTGATACTCTTTACATGATATCTTTGCTAACAATATCTCCGGGAAGGGTTGATTTCCATGGCCATATCTTTCTTCCTGGGTAAATGGAGGTATTGATTCCAGTATGCACTTCATCTCCAATAATTGCACCAAGCTTTCTTCTTCCGGTGTCACATTTCTCTCCATTGTGCATGGCTTGAATGTTTTGATTATCGTGTCTGAGATTTGCCGTAATCGTTCCAGCACCAAGGTTTACTCCCTCTCCAAGAATAGAATCACCAATATAACTAAGGTGAGGTACATTACTGTTGTCCATGATAATCGTATTTTTTATCTCCACTGCCTGTCCGATATGGCATTTGTTTCCAATAGTGGTGTAGGGACGAAGATAACTGTTCGGCCCAATTTTACAATTTTCGCCGATCATTACCGGGCCTTCAATATATGTTCCCGATCTAATGACCGTGCCTTTCCCTACTGAAACAGGCCCATTGATAACAACATTCTTTTCAATGGTGGCTTCACGTTTTATATCCATCTCTTTCAGGAAGTGTTCATTTGCAGCGAGAAGATCCCAAGGAAATCCTATGGGCAACCATTGGTTTGCATGAGTGCATGCTACTTCTCGTGCAGCTATCATCTGATGTAATGCTTCGGGAAGTTCGTATTCTCCTCTATGAGATTTGGCTACTGAACGAAGATAGGCAAAAATTTCTGTATCAAAGGTATAGGCCCCAATACTCGCAAGATTGGAGATAAATGTTTTGGGTTTCTCGACAATTTTGGTTACCTTTCCAGCATCTTCAAGAACAACCCCAAATATTTCTGGATTAGGTACTTTCTTCACAAGGATGGCAAGGGGATGCTGAAAGCAGGCTTTAAGATCTTCTTTGAAAAAAATATCATCACCAACCATCACCAGAAAGCTTCCTTTCAGGTTCTTTCGTACATGCTGCTCTGCTTGCAAAAGCGCGTGTCCTGTACCAAGTTGTTCTTCTTGGGTAACATAGGTCAGCGTGAGCTTTCCATAATGGCTACCAAAAGCATTTCGAATCTGCTCTTTTGCATAGCCAACAACTAAGATCACTTCATCAACAACACCTTGAAGCTGTTCAAGATTATAGGTTAGCAGTGTTTTTCCTGCGACCGGCAGAAGTGCCTTTGGCCTTGTAAGCGTTAACGGGTACATCCGCGTTGCTTTTCCTGCTGCTAAAATAACTGCTTTCTTTGCCATAGGAATCAGATCTACGAGTATAATAACACGTTGCCAACAAGGGGTTATCACATCTATATATAGTTAACTCAAAAATAGAAACTTTGAGTGACTATAACTTTTTGGTGATAGGTATTATATGAACAGAGAAAAGAAGAACAACAATAAATGTAACTCTTTATTTATTTTCAAAATTATCTCGCATGCCTCTTAAGGTTGTCAAGAAGGTGTAGATTTCAGGGACAGAGGAACCATATTCAAAGGTTACTCTTTTTGATTCATTTTCTTCCACGATTTCGATCCATTCGGCTCCACCGTCAAGACAGTCAGGACATCCTATTCTTTCAGGTAATGCGTAAAAAGCTTCTAAATCTACCACCTTCAATAATTCGATCCATTGTTGTGTGGTGAACGGATCGGTATCATTTATGTCAGGAAGTGAATAATTAGTATTATATTTGGAATAGGTAATTTTGGTAATTTCAGGTGGGGGCATAATGGTAAGTTCTCTTTTACAGTACCCTCTGCACTCGCCAAACGACGTACCATACTTAATTGTTTTGATAGGGCTCTCCAAATAATTCAGCTTTTTTTGGGGGATGTGTTCCTCTGAAAAAAACGTAACTGTATAGTTGTCAGGAATGGCTGGTACCAGAATGAGGTGGAACTTTCTTACCCACGGTTCACAGGACCCAGATTCTCTAACACTGGTGATGTACATCCGTTGGTTATGTTTTTGGTCATCATAGACTTGGTTATCATATTCCTGAGTACAACCAGATCCTTGCGTATACTGCCCAAGAAGCGCATATCCATTAAAGTCAACTTTAGGAAAATCCTCTGGACAATCAAAGTACTCTTCGATAAGATGCTCATACTCTTCTTGAGTCTCAACGACAACTTTTGCTGAGTTTGGCAGTTTTGGCGAACAGCCAACAATTACACTTTCAAAGGAAATTTTCTCAAGTCCTTGTTGTTTCAATCGTTCATCACGAATGTAGGGAGTATACTTACGGATGTGAGTGAAGAGTACTTCTTTAGTCGTTTTTTTGGTGACCACTAGATGTGCAGGATAGGTAATAACATCAGCTACAGTATGACGAGGATTTGGAAACGTTTCGGTAACAAAGACATTAAACGTAGTTGTGTTCTCATCGATACTTATTATCTCAATGTCATAGCCCGAAGAACTTTGCCTGCCCATAAAGACAGCTATAATCATCTCTTCTTCGAAATCTATTGTCCGTAGATTTGTGCTGTTTCGCCAAGAGGGATTAATAATGTCCAAAAGTGCTTCCCAGCTTGCTTGATCGGTAATCACATAGTTCTTTCGGTCATTATGGGGTCGAAGATCGTATCGAGATATAGTCTCGAAGGTTACTTCGGTGTTTGGTGGTGTTAGGTTTAACTCCACCGTGGGAGTTGCATTCGTATTATTCTGATGAGATTCTAAAAAAGGGTCAGGGATAGTATTGTTCTCTTCCTCAATGTTTTGAATCAGTTCAGGAGCTTTTTGACTACTACAACCTCCAAGAAGGACTAGCACTACAAACCCAAGTAGTATCTCTGATAGTAGTATCTTTGATGCATGCATATCCTGTGGAATTGGCTGGAGTTTATATAAACATTTCTAAATAGCAAGAATTCTTCAGGAATAGGGTTATGACAGCCGTTCCTTCTTAATCTTTCCTGGATTTTGTTTAATAGTTTGGAGGATTTCTTTCCACGACAGGAGTTTGTTCTTTGCTCCATAATGCATAATTACTGATTCTGCATTGGCCAGGCCCATTTGAAGTGCAAAAGGAATAGGCTTTCCTTTGAGAATCCCTGCAACAAACGAAGAGGCAAAGGCATCTCCTGCTCCGGTTGTTTCTTTAATCTTAACCCCATGGGGAATGATGGTGTACTTGTCTTTTCCATCATAGGCATAAGCACCATTTTTTCCATCAGTGATGACAACAACACCTTCAGGAGTAATGAGGGATTTTAATAGCTGTAGCTGTTTCTCAATCGTCCCCTCTCCGACTAAAAGTGTAGCTTCCTCTTTATTCATAATCAAAACATAAAGGCTTGGGTAGAGTGGCCTTAAGAAATCTTTTCCTTTGGCACAGATGAAGTTACTAGGATTAAATGCACACGGAATGTTATTCTTTGCTGCAAATCGTGCTAGTTTTTCCAATGTGTTATATGCCTCTCCGGTCATTGAGCAAAAATAAAACCATGACGCACGAAGATTACGTGGCTTGCACTCTTTAAAGCTCAGTGTTTCATTTGCCCCTCGATAGGTTAAGATGGTTCTGTCGTGTTCAATACTGTCAAGAATAACTGAATAACCTGTTGGTAGAGATCCTTTCGTGCCAAGAAAGGTGATTTTCTCCTGTTTGAGTTCCCTAAGAATCTGTTCACCATTCGTGTCATTGCCAATCTTTCCCAGATATCCTGTTTTTAATCCTAAGCGAGCAAAAGAAACAGCCGTATTTGTGCCTCCGCCTCCGGTGAAAAATTGTAGTTCTTTGATAATAATCTTTGAACCAACAGGATAGGCTAAGAGATCTTCCTCTGTTTTAAGCGTGTAAATCTTAATAAGTTCAGAGTCGGTGTTGACAAACACATCAAGGGTGTTGGATCCAACCGTAATGACGTCAAACATGCTTATCTCTGAGAAGACAGGATATATAAATCTTCCTTAAGTGCAAGGAGTGAACTTCTAGCTTTCACGTATATCCACTAGACCAACTGTAGCAATTTATTTATAAATAAATAGAAAAGTTTATATATATGTTTACCATTCTACTTTATACACCAAATACCCTAGTAGACCTTAACATGAATACGATACCAACACCGTTTCCAAGAAGGATGAAAACAATTAAAGTAGAGTCTCGAGTGTGGGATACGCTTAGGCATTTGAAAGGAGAAAACGATAGTTTTAATGATGTGATTAGAGAACTGCTTCAAGAGCGAAGTCAATCTGTGGGAGATAGTAACCTTAAGGCAATTCAGTACAAAAGGAAAGTTGGATTCTTCACGCTCGCTTATGGTGAGTCCATTGCTTTTGAATATGAATATAACGATGTAAAATCAAACAAAGAAGATTTTATTCTTGACCTAAAGATAAAAAAAATTTTCTTTAGGAAACAAGTGTTATCACCATCAACCTTCTTTGGAGTAGACAATATACACAAGCATTATTCAAGGTTTTTTATGGAAGTATATATCGGTGCACTCAGCCTGGCTCTCTATAGAGAATTTAGAATAAAAGTTTTACACGAATTGAGTATTGGTTATTACCGTCAATTGTATTATGATGGTAATCTAAGCGAGGAATCTTTTCATGCGGATATTGAAGAACCTCTTAGACTAAGTGAAGTTGAAATTCCACCAGAAGCATGGAAGCAGAGAATACAGAAATCGTTAGCCGCAAAGTTTCAAAAAGAACAAGGAATTACCTTTAAGTAAGATGAAGCCATTTCATTTCACAAAGATTTATTTCAGGAAATATATCCTCGATGATCCAGACTCAAAAATACGGGTAGTTATTAAAGAGAAACCAAGTATAGAAATCACCGAGGAGGATTATTCCTTAAGGATTACAACAAGATATGAATATGCAAAGATAATACATAGAGATTATGCTATTGAGCACCATTTACCTCCTGCAAAGCACGCGTTCCCACATCTACAGTTTAAGTTTCATACAGAAGGGATTGGACAACTTCGAATTCGCATTGATGTGTTGAATGAAGAAGAATATCGGAAGGCAATATTAGGATTTATTTATCTAACAAAAAATATTTTGGGTGAGTTGGAACAATTTAGGGATGGAATCACGAATGAAATCTTAGTGCTTGATTTAGTAGCTAAACTAGATAAAGAGAGCAAATTTTTATTACAGAAGATTCAACAAGGAATACAAAAATACGCGTTAGAATTTGATAAAGGATCGTCTCAGGAAAAAATACAGGCATTAGGAAATCATCCCTTACTTCTTTCGTTTATTGGAAAGACAACAATGAAAACCATGCAGGAGACTTATGCTGCTCATGGAAGAAAAGATTCTACGAAACCTTTATAAAGATCCATCAAATCCTGTTTCTGTTTTTGTTGACAATACGGCAGGGGGGTAGTTACCATGATGATTCCAATTCGATGTGTGAGTTGCGGAAAACCGGTAGCTCATCTTTGGGAAGAGTATCAAGAACGTGTAACGAGCGGAGAAGACCGGAAGAAAGTAATGGATAGTTTAGGCTTGGAGCGCTATTGCTGTAGAGGACTCTTCTTAGGTCATGTTGATCTGGTAGACACCGCAGCAAAATTTAAGAAGTTTTGAACTCTTAACGAGGGAAAAACCATTTTTATTCATACCTGTTATCACACTAGACCAGATGACAACCGATAAGCATGTTCCAGAAGAAGAGGAGATTGTTGTTGATTTTTCTAAGATAAAGCAATGGTTTCATAAGAAAGGAAGTGCTGCAGGCAAGCAGGATAATGCTGGGGCAAAAGAACCAAAACAAGAAGGTTCAGAGGAAGTTAAGATTGACTTTGGCCGATTCTGGCAGATTGCCAAGAAATATTCACCTATTTTTTTAATCCTTATTCCCCTTATTTTCTCAATCTATCTCAGAGTCCAGCCAGCCTACTTACCTATTACTGATCAATGGGCAGCTTCTGCGGTTTATGAAAACCTACGAAATCAAATAGGTGTGCAGATCAATCAGCAGTATCCTAATCTTCCTGAACAGACTCGGAGTACACTTGTTGAGCAAGAACTGCAAAAAATTCGTACTGAACGGGGACAAGAACTTGACCAGCAGATTCAGCAGACCTCAATGTATTTTAAGTCGCAATTCCAAGATGAAAACGGCTTAACGTATCTTCTCTCTATTGATCCTTACTTTTTTCAGCGCCATATTGAAAATTACCTCCAGTACGGTCATGCAGGAACAACCTATCTCGATCCAAGCCAGGTACCTGAAGCTGTTGATTTAATGTATCCAAATGATGCATATGCATCAAAAAAGGAAAAAATCAGCTGGGATGGAGAACGTATGGCTCCTATCGGCTCACAGACAGAGATGACCTTCCATACCTATTTTGGTGCTTATGTCTACAAAATTGTCCATGTTTTTAACCCTGATGTAACACTTGTGGGAACTTTCTTTTATGCTCCGGTCATTATTTCAGCATTAGCCGTTATTCCAGCCTTTTTTATTGGAAGAAAATTAAGCAATAATTTTGGTGGCTTTGTTGCTGCATTTCTTGTTGCTGTTCATCCTGCGTTTTTAGGAAGAACTATAGGGGGGGCCCCAGATACAGATCCGTACCCTGTTTTCTTTCCGCTCCTTATCACCTGGCTTTCATTACAGGCATTTGAAACTGACAATCTCAAGTTAAAAACCCTTCTTGCAAGCCTTACCGGACTAAGCGTTGGTCTCTTTGCGTTTGCCTGGGGAGGCTGGTGGTATATTTTTGATTTTATCCTTGCAACGATGGGATTATATCTTCTCTATCTTGCCATACGTCATTTTGATCTTCTCAAAAAGAATGTTCGAGAATTTCTCTTGTATCCACACATAAAAAATACGCTGCTCTTTGTTGCTCTTTACCTTGTTTTTTCCGGTATCTTTGTAACACTTTTTTACAACGTGGATGTGTTTCTTTCTGCCTTTACCAGCCCTTTGAGTTTTACCCTTATTAAGGCTGTGGCAAAGACAACACTTTGGCCAAATATTCAGACAACGGTTGCTGAACTTAATGAAGCCTCATTTAGGGACATTGTCCAAAATCTTGGGGGAAATCTTCTTTTTGCCCTTGCGCTTGTTGGTATTGTTCTGAGCTTTTTTAAGAAGGATGCACAGGGAAGGCGCGACATCTATGTGAAGAATGCTCTTCTTCTCACGCTATGGTTTATTGGAACGATCTATGCAAGTACTAAAGGAGTAAGGTTCATCATGCTTCTTGTTCCTGCATTTGCCATTGCCCTTGGGTGCGGATTGGGAATCCTGTATCAGACTATTAGTTCATGGGTTAGTCGAGAATTAAAAGTTAATCTCTTCTTCGCAAGACTTATTATGATCTTTTTGTTGTTACTCCTCCTCATTAAGCCCTTAAATGCAGCACGAAGTCTGGCTGTTAGCGAAATCCCGAACATTCACGATGCATGGTATGATTCCCTTATTGAAATTAAAGAAAAGACGCCTCCTGATGCTATTGTTAATTCCTGGTGGGACTTCGGTCATTGGTTTATTACATTAACAGATAGAAGAGTTACCTTTGATGGCGCTGGCCAAGATACGCATATGGCCTATTGGGTTGGAAAAAGCCTTCTTACTGATGACGAGAGAAAGACCGTTGGAATCCTCCGTATGGTCGATTGTGGCAATAATGATGCATTCTGGAAGTTAGATAGTTACCTCAATGATACGGTTAAATCAATTGATATTTTAAATGAAATTATTCTCCTTGACCGAGCTGCAGCAGCCAAGGTATTAGCTACTTACCTTGAGCCAGATCAAGTTGAGGGAGTCCTTCAATATTCGCACTGCCAACCGCCAGAAAATTATTACATTACCAGCGAGGATATGGTTGGTAAAAGTGGTGTATGGGCGCACTTTGGTAGTTGGGACTTTACTCGTGCAAAAATGTACAACCTCGTTAATGGAAAAGATCGAAGTAGTGGTTTGCAGATCCTCCGTGAGGAATTTAACCTTTCTGAACAGGCGGCAACACAGGTTTACCAAGAGATTCAAACAGCAGATCCTAACTATTGGATTGCTCCCTGGCCAAGTTATCTTTCTGGATTAGCCAACTGCGGCAGACGAGACAATGTCACGGTTATGTGTGGTAATGGTCTTGAGCTTAATCTTACAGATTACAATGCATTTGTGAATACTCAAGGAGGAAGGCAACGTCCTCAGTCGTTAGTATACATCGGTAAGGATGGCACTTTTGAAGAGAAGGTGTTTACAGATGCTACGGTTCCTGCAAGTGTACTTCTTATTCCTAGGGGAGATAACTATATCAGTATCTTATCAGCACCTCAATTGGCAAAAAGCACCTTTACAAGATTGTTTTTCTTTGAAGGGGAGGGTATGGACTGTTTTGAACCCTTCAGTCACCGAACTTCCTTTACCGGAGAAGATATCTATGTATGGAAAGTAACGTGGGAATGTCTTGATACGAGCCTTGCTACGAGCGAACAGCCTGAGGGATGATGCTTTCTGGCACAACCTTTATCAAAAAGTGGTATTGTTGGTTCATTCTTTTGTTGATTATAGGAGCTTATTGGATAAACCTTTTTCTGGTAACAAAGGATCTCAAACAGATCCCTACCTGCCTGTATGGCTGTGATTATTATCACGAGAATGGTGCTGTGCTGGATCTCATCAATAATCCTTCACAGACATGGCAAAGCGGCTCACATGGATATCTAGGATTGCCCCAAACAACACCTAAATTTTATTTTTATCTTCGTATGGTTTTCAGTAAACTGTTTGGCCTTGATTTCTTTGAATCATGGAAGGTCGTTCTTCCTCTGTCGTATATTTTTATCGCTGTTGGTCTTGGTGGTTGGTTCTTGCTCTACCGAAAAATATTTACTGGAGAAATAATTGCTCTTCTGTTGGCTGTGCTGACCTTTGAATATACCAATGCCCCTTATTTTAAATACAATGCCATTATGAATGTACTCACACCCTACCTTCTCTTGCATATGCTGGTGTTTTTTGAGCGTTTGCGACTCATTGAATCATACCGTAATCTCTGGGACAAGAAGTTTATACTTATTTCGCTCAGTCTCATGATCTTTTTTATTGTTTATGCACACATCCATGCAATGGCGCCCTTTATCATGTATCTATTCTTCTTTTTTGGATTCTTCTTTTTTGGAGGAATCTCAAAGCAATCATGGAAACTTAAAACGCTTATTGCTTTGCTTATGGTGCTCCTTACTTTAGTCGTTATTCTCTCTCTGGGATGGTGGCGTGAGATTATTTTTACTTACGGAGATGCTATCAACGCCAAAAAGTTTGATGTTCATGTTGATCTGACCAAAAGTGCTAATTATTGGAGATATACGCCCATTTATCTTGGAAGAATCTTTTCATTCAATGGATGGTTGCCAACTGTTTTAACCCTCAGTCTTGTTACGGGTCTTATTTTTTTATTTTTTATGAAAAAAAGTAATCTCCGGCAATATGGGTTGTGGATATTCCTCAGTGTTATGGCTCTTATTTTTCATTATCTCCTTACGGTTCCACTCTTTCACAAGCATCTCAGTACAGGCCACATGATCCCCTTTTTGCTGATGTTTTTTAAGGCTATCTTTCTGGGACTTCTTCTTACCATTCTTTCCCAGGTCCGTTTGTCATCTCTGGAAGGAAAGTGGATTGTCCGAGGTATTGCTGTTATCTTAATCGTAATAGTTTTTCTTACGAATCTGAATGCATTACAAAACCTCAGAAAGGATAGATTCTTTCAGATAGGATATCAGGAGCTACCACCTAACTACAAGGTATTGCAGGAGTTTGTACAACAAGAGAAGATAGATTCAACCAACATGCTTATTCTCTCAACAAATGAGCTCAGTTTTGCTCTTCACGGGCTTCTTGGAGCGAAGTTAATTACTGGAAGACAGTCACATTTTTTTATGTTCGGAGATTTTCAAAACTACTGGATGGATGCAGCGATTATACTCTACGGTAACAATAGTCTAGCCAGAGAGCAGCTTCTGAGAGAATATGCTCGTTATGGCCTTCCGATGTATCTTTATTGGGATGAGTATTGGTTTAACAGTGAATATCTCATCAATGATAAAGGACAACTTGTAGGCTTTTATGATCCTCTTCGATTTGAATATAGTGAAGAAAGACAAAGAATTTTAGATCTTGCTGGTATAACCTATCTTGTCCGAGAAGGCATCTTTGAGCCAAGCGCACAAAATAACCCTGATGCGGTCCGTCTTCAGATTATGTACCTTACGCCTGATAATTATCACAATTTTACTCAGCCATGGAATCCAGATTTAAATAACTACCTTACCGAGGTATGGAGTTATGAATCCAATGGTAGACCTGTTGCAAAATTATACGTCATCAATCTTCCATAGGCTTAACTCCTCAAAACGATCATGAAACAGTACACCCTTTCCATCGTTATCCCAACCTATAGAGAAGAAAAAAATATCGTTCGTTGTATTCAGGAGTCATTGGATTACCTGAGGAAGAATTCAAGAATTCATGCTTTTGAAATTATTTTTGTTGCTGATGATGCTGGTGACAAGACCATTCCTCTTATCCAAGAGCATTTGCCTCATCATCCAGAATTACGGTTACTGGTTAATTCCACCAGACTCCAGAAAGGTTTTTCTGTACGTAAAGGAATGCTTGCAGCACAGTATGATCTTTTACTGTTTTACGATGCAGATTTAAGTACGCCGTTGACCGAAATAGACCATTTTTTTGAATATATCGACCACTATGATATCTGTATTGCCTCTCGTGGCTTAAAGGAATCCCACGTAGAAAAAAAGTGGTCTAAGACATTTCTCAGCAATGGTTTTTCAATGATAAAATATCTTCTTCTGGGACTACCCTATAAGGACACCCAATGCGGATTCAAAATGTTTCACCACAAAACTAAGGTTATATTTGATCGGCAAACCATTAAATCGAGTGCATTCGATGTGGAAATTCTTTATATTGCCAGAAAGATGGGATTTTCAATAAAGGAGATACCTGTACGATGGGTTGATTCAGCTATCAGTAACTTCACTACTTCTCATGTTATTGTCCAATTCCTCAAAGACATGTGGAAAATCAGAACAACCCGATATGATTTCAAAAAGATGTAACTAATCAGTTAATAACTGTTATCCAAAAACAAATAGAAGAGTAGAGCACCTTATGAAAAACACCTACCCCTTTGATCCTTCTCAAAACAAGGTTGTTATTATTGCTGGTGGAAAGGGAACCAGGCTCGGGGAACTTACCAAGACCATACCCAAGCCCTTAGTTCCTTTAGACGGAAAGCCTTTGCTGTGGTATGTACTTACCTATGCACGACAATACGGTTTTTCTTCAATTTTGTTGAAAACAGGATACTTAGCAGAACAGATTCAAGCATACCTCACTGATGGGCATCAATTTCATGCAATGATTGACTATTTCATTGAAAAAGAACCATTAGGAACAGCTGGTGGGCTTCACTTTCTCACCAAGGAAAACGCTCCTGTCCTCATTCTGTATGGTGACGTTCTCAGTACAGTTAATCTCAGAAGACTGTATGAATTTCACCAACAAACAAAAGCACAGGCAACCCTCGTTGTCCATTCTTCGGATCATCCAGAAGACAGCGATGTGGTTCTTCTTGATGATACAAACAGGGTTAAGAAAATAATTCATAAGCCAGGGAATGCTCGTTATGGAACAATGACGAATGCTGCGCTTTATCTTCTTAATCCTGAGTGCTTTTCATTGATTCCTCAACAAGGAACATTTGACTTTGCACGAGACCTTATTCCAGAACTTCTTCACAAGAAAATGGTGGTTTATGGTTATAGGACGGATGAATACATCAGAGATATAGGAACGACACAACGGCTTAAGCAAGCGAGCCAAGATCTTGCTGAAGGTAAAATCCTCAACCGAGTAAGTTCGGTATTTCTTGATCGAGATGGAACTATTAATGCTTATGTGGAGGATTTACATCGCATTGAAGAGGTAAAAGTTCTTTCTGGTGCTGCCCGTGCTATTCGAAGACTTAATGATGCGCATATCCCCGTCATTGTTGCAACAAACCAGCCATCCATTGCTAAGGGATTCTGTGATGTTAAAACAATTGATGCTATTCATGAACTCCTGCAGAAGCTGTTGAGAAAAGCTGGCGCTTATGTTGATGCCATTGAGTATTGTCCTCATCACCCGGAAAAGGGCCATAAGGGGGAAAGACCTGAATACAAAATAGCCTGTACCTGTCGTAAGCCAGCCATAGGTATGCTTCAAAAAGCACAGAAAAGGTACAACCTAGATTTAAGCAGAAGTTTTTTTGTTGGAGATAGTCCTCGGGATGTACTTACCGGAAAAAATGCAGGCTGTCGAACCATTCTACTCCGCTCTGGATGCCCTCTTCCTTTAGGGGATTTGGGTGGTCCTGATTATATCATGAAGGATCTTGCTGAA
This sequence comes from Candidatus Woesearchaeota archaeon, assembly GCA_016187565.1. Classification (NCBI taxonomy): domain Archaea; kingdom Nanobdellati; phylum Candidatus Woesearchaeota; species Candidatus Woesearchaeota archaeon. The sequence goes on along the minus strand of JACPJR010000005.1, from coordinate 26,934 downwards.
GCAGTACAATTTATCTGTACCTATAATAGAAGTACTTTTGCAAAGGTTATGAGCGAAATAAAGGAAAAGTTATTTGTGCAGAAACGGGTCCTTGTCCTTATTGATGGATGGACGAAAATAGGACCCGTCTTACTGAGCAAACAGCTTGCTAAATCCCTTAGCAATGAGCATATATCCTCCAAAACTTTTGCTCTTGAGCAGCTTTTGGACAGAAACCTTATTAACCTTACGACCTTTTCATCAGAAAAAAGGGGAAAGAAAGCCAGTCAACTTGCCCCTAATACTCGTCTCGTAATTATCGAGGGAGTTGAGGTACTTACACATAAGCTTTTAGTCAATGATGTAGTTATTCGCATTTTTAATGATGAGGCAAAAACAGCCGTAGAAACGAAAATTCCTTATACCAAATCAACGTGGAAGAAGGCTGATTATATACTTTAAAGTTATATTGATGTCGTTGATTACTATTAATAATAACCTACCATAGCAGTATGTTTACCTGTGAGGCAGTATGATTATCACAAAGACGCCCTTTCGTATCAGTTTTGCAGGTGGTGGCACTGACCTGAAGGCATTCTATGAGTATGAACAAGGAGCGGTCCTTTCTGCAACGATAAACAAGTACATGTACCTTGCTTTGCACCGCTACTTTGAAAATAAAATCCTGCTGAAGTATTCAAAAACGGAATTAGTCGATCATGTCCAGGACATCCAACATCCGCTTATCAGGCACTGCTTTCTTAAAACCAAGATAAGGGATCCTTTGGAAGTAACGAGTTTTGCTGATATACCTTCTTCAGGGACTGGTTTGGGAAGTTCTTCTGCATTTACCATCGGCCTTTTAAAAGCCCTCTATACGTTTCAGCACAAAAACAAGGAGAATTTACACCTTGCAGAAGAAGCATGCGATATTGAGATTAGTGAGCTTAAAGAGCCTATCGGCAAACAAGATCAATATGCTTGTGCGGTTGGTGGCATTAATGTCATCCTGTTTAATACCGATGGAAGCGTCTTTGTTGAGCCGGTAATGATGAAGCCAGCCATAAAAAAAAAGCTTGAACAAAATCTTGTCTTGTATTATACCGGATTAACACGAAAGGCAAGCACGATTTTGGCAGAACAAACAAAAGTAACGAAACAAAAAGAAAAGCTTGCAACATTGCGTACGTTGCGTTCTATGGTTTTTGAGCTGCGTGATGCATTAACGCAAGGAAATCTTTCCACCTTTGGTGAAATCCTCCATCGCGGATGGCTACTCAAACAAAGTCTTGTCAATGGAATCTCAAATCCTGAAATCAACGCCTATTATGAGCGAGCGATTTCGCTCGGAGCTCTAGGGGGAAAACTTCTTGGTGCGGGTGGTGGAGGCTTTTTTTTGTTTTATTGCCCTCAGGAGAAGCAGCATCTCTTAAAAGCAAAACTTGGATTACGTGAAGTTCCTTTTGTGTTTGACCCACAAGGTTCTCGAATTATTTACATGGAGGAGGAAGAATCATGACTTTACTTGATAACTATTATACAGAATCTCGTGATGCTGTTGCATTTTCAAAAAAGTACGTTACATACCTCTCTGAAATTCTTAAGAGTTTAGATCATAAAACAATTGCAAAGATTATCGATCATTTCTTAGAAGCAAAAAATAATCAAAAAACGATATACTTTATGGGTAATGGGGGTAGTGCTGCAACCGCAACGCATTTTGCCTGTGATTTGGGAAAAGGAACAAAAACCGGCCAGCATAAATTTAAAACACAAGCCCTGGCAGATAATCTTGCGACCTTTACAGCATATGCTAATGATGAAGGTTACGAATATGTCTTTTCAAAACAGCTTGAGAACGTACTCCAGAAGGGGGATATTGTTGTAGCTCTCTCTGCTTCTGGAAATTCACAAAATTTAATTAATGCAATTGTGTATGCAAAAACAAGAGGAGCATTAACGATTAGCTTGCTGGGATTTGATGGAGGAAAATTAAAAGATATTTCAGATGTTGCACTTGTCGTGCATACAAACAAAGGTGAATATGGTCCTGTTGAGGATGTTCATCTAGTGCTCGATCATCTTATTACGTCATTCCTGTACCGGAAGTTAAGCCAATTAAAATAACCCAACACACTCAAACAAAAGAGCAAAAAATAATAAAACTGAAAAAGTAACGGAGAACCATGAAGTTTTTTGTAACTGGTGGAGCTGGTTTTATCGGCAGTCATATGGTCGATAGACTCCTTCGAGAAAAACATGATGTTTTAGTGTATGATAATTTTTCAACAGGAAGAGAGTTATTTATTGCTCATCATAAGGGAGATGCCCATTTCCGGACGGTTACTGCAGATATCCTTGATACGAAAAAACTACAAAAGGCTATGAAAGGCCATGATGTCGTTTTCCATTTTCAGGCAAATGCAGATGTTCGTCGTGGTATTGAGAGTACTCAAAAAGATTTTGATCAAAACATTGTAGGTACCTATAATGTGCTTGAATCGATGCGGGTACATGGCATTACCAAAATCCTCTTTGCAAGTTCAGCTACAGTATATGGAGAACCATCACAATTTCCAACTCCTGAAGAATATCCATTGATACAAACCTCTATGTATGGGGCTTCAAAAGCATCAGCTGAGCATATGATCGAGGCCTATAGCGAATATTATGGCATACAATCCTGGATTTTCCGTTTTGTTTCCTTTATTGGCGAGAGGTATACGCATGGCGTCATCTGTGATTTTATGAAGAAATTACAAAAAGATCCAACACATCTTGAGATCTTGGGTGATGGAACTCAGAAAAAATCATATCTCTATGTAGCGGATGGTATTGATGCAATGATGACTGCCTTTGCAAGGGCAAAAGGAACAAAGAACATTTTTAATATAGGTCATAAGGATTATATTGATGTTGTTACTGTTGCTGATCTGATAGGTAAAACCTTAAACTTTAAACAAGTAAAGTATTCATATACTGGAGGTAAACGTGGTTGGATTGGCGATTCCCCCTTTGTTCATTTGGACGTACGTAAACTGGAGGGCTTGGGGTGGCATCCAAGGGTTACCATTCCAGAAGGGATTGTTAGAACTGTAGAGTACCTTAAAGAACATCCTGAGCTATTTGTGCAGAGAAAGGACTAAAGAGCGTGTCTTTATATTCCCCTTGATATCAACTTCAAATGGTTTTATTGAGGTCAAGCAAAATGAATATATTCATAGTCATTGCAGCATACAACGAGGAAAAGAGTATTACAACCGTAGTCAAAAGTCTGCGTGAAAAAGGATATGATCATATCATTGTTGTCGATGATGGTTCTCGTGATAGAACCAGCCAATACGCAGAGCAAGAAGGCGCAACCGTCCTTCAACATGTTGTTAATCTCGGCCAGGGAGCAGCCCTGAAAACAGGCATTGATTATGCATTGATGCAGGGTGCAGATATTATCGTAACGTTTGATGCAGATGGGCAACATGATGCAGGGGATCTCCGACAACTTCTGAAACCGGTTATAGATAAAAACATTGACGTGACTCTTGGATCACGATTCCTAAAACATAACTCAAATGTACCTTTTATTCGAAAATGTTTCCTCAAGGGAGGTGCATTCCTGTTCAAAGTGATGTATGGTGTGACGCTCACTGACTCTCATAATGGGTTACGGGCGTTTTCAAAAAAAGCAGCCAAAGTCATCGACCTTAAAACCAATGGCATGGAGCATGCATCAGAGATGATTGAAGAGATTGGAAAGCATAAACTTTCCTATAAGGAAATTCCCGTGACTATTCGCTATACCGATTACTCCACCTCACGAGGACAAAGTAGTTGGAATGCCTTTCGCATTTTTTTCAAGATGATCATGAAAAAACTCTTGCTCTAACTATAATAGAAAACCTAAATTTTTGATATTATTTGTTAGGTTTTCTAGTATATAAAAGAGCAAAAATCCTACTAAAAATTATTGTCCTCTATTATACTTACTGAACAATGAAAGTATCAAAAGTATCAGAAATATGAGGTAATTACCATGGGACCAATACAAATTGTTTCGCTACTGTTTGTTGCATTCGCGTTGAGTAGAACCGTTCTCCGTTGGAAGGACAAACAGATTGGAACTCGCGAACTTATGTTTTGGACTATTATCTGGGTTGGTGTGCTTTTTGTTGCCTTTTTACCACAGCTTACCTCTTCTTTTTCTCTGTTATTGGGTGTAGGCAGGGGTGTTGATCTTGTTATTTATCTTAGTATTGTTCTCTTGTTTTATCTTAACTTTCGCATTTACGTACAGATTGATAATCTTGAACGGAAAATGACGAAAATTGTGCGATCGTTGAGCATAGAGAAACCAAAAAAGAAGTGAAGCCTATGTGTGGTATCTGTGGATTTAACTGGGAGGATAAACGTCTTCTGAAACAGATGATGGATTCATTACAGCATCGAGGTCCTGATGCTTTTGGTCATTATGTTGACAAATCAGTGAGTCTGGGCCATCGTAGATTAAGCATCATTGATTTAAGTCCAAAAGGAAAACAACCATTGAGTAATGAGGAAGGGAATATTTGGATTACGTTTAATGGCGAGATCTATAATTTTGCGTTACTACGATCTATGCTCGAGAAAAAAGGGCATATTTTTCGATCAGAAACTGACACTGAGGTTATTGTTCATGCCTATGAAGAATGGGGCTTTCAGTGCGTCAAGCATTTTCAAGGCATGTTTGCCTTTGTAATCTATGATGCACCAAAAAAACTCCTCTTTCTTGCACGAGATCGGCTTGGTATTAAGCCATTATTTTATTTTTTTGGCTCTACTAGAACAAAACAAGGTGGAATAGTACGACAAGCAAATACAGCCTCATATCCTCGCGCTCTGATAAAACATCCGTTTATTTTTGCATCTGAAATCAAAGCAATTCTGCAGCATCCTATTCATCGTTCATTAAACCTAACAGCTATGGAGTCTTTCCTTGCTTCTCGGTATGTTGGCACTCCAGAAACAATCTTTCAAGGGATCTATCGATTACCTGAGGCTCATTATGGGGTTTTTAACCTCAATACCGGAATCTTTACTTTGACGCAATATTGGGATGTAAAAGAACAGATAATACCAAAGACACAGGCCTTAGCACAAAAAGAAGTTTTAGCCTTATTGCGCGATACCGTCAAGCAGCATCTTATAGCAGACGTTCCTCTTGGTGCTTATCTCAGTGGAGGTATTGACAGTAGTGCAATTGTTGCCTTGATGAGTGAGATTGCAAAAGAGCAGAAGAATGAGGTAAATACCTTCTCGGTTGATTTTGGCTATGGTGAAAACGTCAATGAAAAGCATCATGCGCAGCATGTTGCTGAACAGTTTCAGACTCATCATCGACATTTCACTATTGAACCGAGTATTTATAAGATCCTTCCTCAACTCGTTCGCCAAGTTGATGAGCCTTTTGCTGATGTTGCTGCGATTCCTTTGTATGAACTGTCTCGTCGTGCAAAAAAGCATGTTACCGTGGTGTTAACCGGAGACGGTGGAGACGAAGTATTTGCAGGGTATGATCATTATCGCTTCCTTCTTGCACGACAGCGTATGCAGCGTTTTCCTTCTCTTCTTCGAAAAAAAATAATTCCGGTAGCCTTGCGATCTATCCCCTTTTTTTTCCTCAATAAAGTGTACAAACATAGTACACAGATGGGACCTCAGTTATTCAACCGTTTTCAACGGCTAATGGAAACAGACAGCAAGTCTCAGGCTCATGAAGAGCTTCTGGGTATCTTTGACCAGTCTGAACGTGAGCAGCTTCTCAAAGAGGGTCCATCAACAAACTCCTCTCTATCCTCTATAACCCCTGCTGCCCCTGCGCTTGAACCATATCATACGTTTGATCAGCGTTATTTTTCAACCAAATGGCATTATCTGAATCAGTTACTGTATTACGATACCAAGAATTTGTTGGTCAATGGGTTTCTGGTAAAGACCGATCGCATGACGATGGCTTCAGGAATTGAAGCACGTGTGCCGTTCTTGGACCATCGTGTTGTGGAGTATGGTTTTTCACTTGCACCATCATTGAAAATCAACAATGGCACTACAAAGTTTATCTTGAAAAAGGCATTACTGCCTGTTCTTCCGAGGCACATACTTTATCGCAAGAAACAACCATTCCATGTTCCCATCGAGCATTGGATTGAACACGAATTAATGGGCTATTGTACCTCGGTGCTAGATAAAAAGCGGATCACCAAAGAAGGTCTATTTAAGTATACGGCCATTGAAGCTATGATCAGAAACTACTCGAAAGCGAAGTTATTTTATGGACGACAGATTTGGAGTTTGGTTAACTTTGAATTGTGGTACGAGCAATACTTTGGAGAAAGCAGAAAAGAATAGTCCAACAACTTGTTGGATAATTACCTTGGACAATGAAAATAACTACGAAATATGAATAATAAGGCGAACCATGAAGATTTGTTATGTTAATCCTACGGTTTTGTTGAAACGGCCAGTTGCAGAGATCAGTTCTCGCTTAGCCAAAGACAAGGATAATGAAATTGGCCTTCTCGTGCCAAAGAAGTTATTTCAGGATGTCGATGAATCGCTTCATTACAGCAACATTACTCGTAAACTTTCTCGTGGAGGCAATGGAGGTAAGGTTCGGCTGTACACCTATTCCGTCATTCCTTTACCCTTTATTTCATCAGAATGGCCTATTCCCATAACGCCTATGTTTTTTGTCCAACTGTTTCGTGTGCTTAAACGTTATGATATCATCCATCTCTGGGTACCCTTTTATATCAGCAGTATGTTTCTGTTAGTCTGTAAAGGACTTTTCTTCAGAAAGAAAAAATTGATCCTTACCATGGACACTATCCCCGGGTATAGCTTCTCCATGGGCCTTTTTCTTGATTTTTTGTTTCGATGGTGGTACCGGTTGAAAGGACGAATAGTATTTCGCATTCCCAACGTTATTCATCTGTATGGCCAGTCAATGGTACCCTTTGCTCGACAAGCAGGCATTCCAATGAGTAAGATAAAGATAATTCCTACAGGTATTGATCTCAATGCTTTTTCAGGAACTGATAAAAGTCATTTCCGTCACTCTGAAAGAGTACGCATTCGACAGCAATTGGGTATTGCTCAGAAAGAAGTGATGATCCTCTTTGTTGGCCTTCTTGTTCCGAGAAAGGGCATTGATACGCTTATTCTCACCATGCATGAGCTGAAGCATCATCAACTGAAGGATAAACATACAATTGCAGCCAGTAAAATGATCATTGTGGGAGATGGTCCTTGTCGAGAACACTATCAACGAATGGTTACGAAACTACAGTTGAATGATACCATTATTTTCACCGGATGGAGAAAAGACGTTCATAACCTTTATAAAGCTGCGGATATTTTCTTCTTCCCTAGTAAGGGAGAGGGTCTTCCCGGGGTTATTATGGAAGCAATGGCAAGCGGGTTGCCCATTGTTGCCTCAAAGATCCCTGGCAATGAGGATCTTGTTAAGAATAAGGTTAATGGCTTCCTCTGTCCCCAAGATCCTAAGGAGTACGCATCTGCATTGCAACATCTCCTCCATGATCAGGAAAAACAGCGCAGCTATGGACAACATTCGCGAGAGAGAATACAGGGCTTTGATTGGTCAGACATTATCCTCGAATGGAAAAAAATGTACAAGACAACATGAAACGTGCACTTATTACCGGAATAACGGGGCAAGACGGGGCATATTTGGCAGAATTTCTTCTTAAAAAAGGATATAAGGTTTTTGGTATATACCGTCGTTCATCAACTCCAAATTTTTGGAGACTACAAAGCTTGGGCGTTCTTGATAAAGTAACATTAATTCCTGCGGATCTTGCAGATATGGCAAGTCTTTTAGAGGCTATTACCCTCGCTGATCCTCAAGAGATTTATAATTTAGCTGCGCAGAGTTATGTCGGTGCTTCTTTTGATCAACCATTACTGACGACAGAGGTTGATGGAAGTGGTTGTGTGCGCTTATTAGAAATTATTAGACACCTTAATAAGGATATAAAGTTTTATCAAGCCTCCACCAGTGAAATCTATGGAACAATCCAAGAAAGCCCACAAAATGAACAGACACGATTTTGGCCGAATTCACCGTACGCAGCAGCTAAGCTGTTTTCTTTTCATAACACCCGGCTATATCGTGAATCTTATGGAATCTTCGCATGTAATGGCATTCTTTTTAATCATGAATCCCCACTCAGAGGATTGGAATTTGTCACACGAAAGATAACCAATGCTGTTGCTCGAATCAAATTGGGACTGCAAAAGAAGCTTATCCTTGGCAATCTTGAAGCACGGAGAGACTGGGGATATGCACCAGAATATATTGAAGCTATGTGGATGATGCTCCAGTCTGATAAGCCAGAAGATTATGTTGTCGCAACAGGAGAAACTCATTCTGTTGAAGAATTTGCTGAAGCTGCTTTTGCTCATGCTGGGCTTAAAAGAGCAGAGTATATGGTTAGTGATGAGTCCTTATTACGGCCACATGATGTTAATTTTTTGTGTGGAGATCCGAGTAGTATAAAAAAACAACTTGGATGGAAGCAACGAACGAGCTTTGTAAAGCTTGTTCAGATTATGGTTGACGCTGATATTGAGCGTTGGGAAGCAGTACGTAGAGGGAAAAGCTTTCCGTGGGATGCTCCTAACTATGCTGACGAAACGAACATTCTCAAGCGTCACTTTAAAAAAAATTCTTTTCGTTGAAAGAGACTAAAAGACGATGGTGAACATTATACCTGTTGCGAAGCCAGACCTTTCTGGAAAGGAAGGTGATTATCTCGCTGAATGTATTCGGAGCGGGTGGATTTCGTCTGCAGGTCCCTTTATTCAAAAATTTGAACAGGCATTTGCTGAATTTTGTGAAGTAAGGTATGCAACAAGCTGCAGCAATGGAACTGTTGCTTTACATCTTGCCCTCTTGGCTTTGGGGATTGGCAAAGATGATGAAGTGATTGTGCCTGATCTTACCTTTGCAGCAACAGCAAATGCTGTTTTATTTTGTGGTGCTCAACCTGTTCTTGCTGACGTTGATAAGGAAACATGGAATCTTAATGGAACACAAGTTGAAAAAAAGATAAGCAAACGTACAAGAGCAATCATCCCGGTACATTTGTATGGTAATCCTTGTCCTATGGATGAGATTATGATGATCGCCAAAAAGTACAAACTTTGGGTTATTGAGGACTGTGCAGAATCCCCCGGTGCAACGTACCGTGGAAAAAAAGTAGGCAGTATTGGGCATATTGGTTGCTTTAGTTTTTATGGAAATAAGATCATTACGACAGGAGAGGGTGGCATGTGTGTTTCTTCTGATAAAGAGGTAATAGATAAAATAAATATTCTGAAAAATCACGGTATGAAGCCAGGGCAACGATATTGGCATGATATTGTCGGCTATAATTATCGCATGACCAATATGCAGGCAGCAGTAGGTTTGGCACAACTTGAACGATTCTCTCGGTTTCTTGGCGAAAGAAACCGTATTAAGGAAAAATATTTGCAGTTATTAGGAAAAAAATCATGGATACTCCCTCAGAAAACAACCATGCATGCACAAAGCGTTCCCTGGCTCTTTTCTGTGATGATTAATCTTCCTCAAAAAACGCCAGCAATGGTTCTTGCACAATTCAGTAAGAAAAATATTGAGGCAAGAAGGCTCTTTTATCCTCTCCATGGTATGCCTCCTTATCAAACTGCCGATGTATTTCACAATGCAGACTATATTTCTGACCATGGAATTTCATTGCCAACCTACATTGGAATGAAAGATGAAGACTTACATAGGATTTGTCAAGCCCTTGAAGAATGAAACAGATTTTAGCAATAACACCAACTTATTTCCCAATGATGGGGGGAGCTGAACGAACAGTTGACGAGCTATATAAACGTTTAGGGAAATATGGATACGAAACAGACTTAGTAACTCCCCATTTAGGCGGGAAAGATCTTGAAAAGAAAGAACATTTTACTATTTATCGTGTTGGAAAACAAACAAATAATAAATACTTCAAATTTTTACTCTATCAATGGTATGAGTACAGAAAAATTCTTTCGCTTATTCAAAAAAAAAATTATGATCTGATTCATGTGAGTTATGGATTTCCCAATTGTTTTGTTACTGCATGGATCAAGCAAAAACTGAGCATACCTCTGGTAATCACGGAATTTCACTTAGGAACCGGCATGGATATCATCGATGAGAAACAAAACCCGTGGTTTGTGAACTATTTTTTAACGTGGATCTATAAGAAAGCTGATCGCATAACCGTTATCAGTAATGAACAAAAACGCTTTGTTGAGCGGATATCACATCGAGATGATATCATCGTTGTTTTTCAAGGAACAGATGAAGGTTATTTCACTCCAGCGAAATATAATGAGGCCATAAAAACTCAATATAAAATAGAAGGCCCAATGTTCTTAACGGTTTCTCGGCTTAACAAACGAAAAAACATTGGCGATCAGCTGCGTGCAATGGCAGATGTTGTTAAAGTGTTTCCAACTGCCAAACTTCTTATTGCGGGTAAAGGTGAGGAAAGAGAAAAACTAGAACAATTAATGCAAGAACTAAATTTAGAAAAACATATTATTTTTATGGGATTTGTTTCTGAAGAGAAACTTCCAGAATTATATGCAACTGCAGATTTGTTTCTTCTCACGTCAAAACTTGAGGGATTTGGCATCGCAAATGCAGAGGCATTAGCTTCAGGAACGCCAGTTATTACCTATGATACAAAAGCTGCGGGGGACTACATTACTAATGGAGAAACAGGATATATCACGTCGCACAATCCCCATGAATTTGCAAAAAAAATTATTGATGTTCTCGCTGATAAAAAACATATTCAATCTATGAGTAAACAAGCACGTAACGTTGTTGAGCAGAAATATACATGGGAACGATATACGCAAGAGCACAGAAAAGTATTTGATGAGGTGCTGCATGTACCCTATCATTAAGCCTCAAGTTTCTTTGTCAGACATTGTCCATGTTTTTTTCCCTAAAAAAAATGCTGTGGAGTGTTTCGAAAAGCAGTTTGCACTGAAGATTGGTGCGAAATATGCACTTGCTTTTCCTTATGGAAGGTCTGGTCTCTATGCTATCTTTAAAGCTCTTGAAATAGAACACAAAGAAGTTATCACTCCAGCTTATACCTGCATTGTGATACAACATGTAGTTGTTGCTTCTACAAATAAGCCTGTTTTTGTAGATGTTCAATTGGTTGATTTCAATATGAAAATGGACGAACTTGTGAAAACAGTTACGAATAAGACAGGAGCAATAATCGTGACTCATCTCTATGGTAATCCTATGGATGTTTATCAACTGCAAAAAATTCTGGACAAAAAAATCAAAAAATTAAAAACTAAAACTGCTCACAAGGTTTTGCTCATTGAAGATGCATGCCTTTCGTTGATGAATAAGAGCAAAGGAAAACATCTTGGAACTATCGGAGATTTTGGGATTTTTAGTTTTAATATCTCAAAACAAATGACGACATTTGATGGAGGAATGGTCGTTACTAATAATCACGAGTATTATAAAAAGGTAAAAAAATATCGTGATATCTATTTTAAAGAGGCTTCTTTTTTGAAAAAGACACGATTTATATTCTTTGTTACGGTGAGTAATTTTATGTATCAACAACAGGTGTATGGTTCTCTTCATTGGATGCGCAATCACGTCCAGTTTATTAAAAAGAAGACAACTATGGAAAGTTGGAGTCTTCATGATGCAAATCTTCCTTCAGACGCATTCAACTTAATGACCCAAATGCAAGCAACACTTGGTCTGTTGCAACTTGAAAAACTTGATTCCATGAATAGCAAGAGAAGGTCTATAATAAACTATTATGATAAATCTCTTGATAGAGATTATGTACAAAAACCACGATTACAAAAAGGGATAAACTACAGCCATTATACGGTTATGGTTGAAAACAGAGCACAAGTTATTAAGGCATTACAGAAAAAGGGTATTAATGTTGGTACGGCAATGGATTATGCAGTGCCCTATACATCAGCGTATAAGAAGTATAAAGATAGAGAGTACCCTCACTCGTTAGAGGCCGCTAAAAAGGTAATGAACCTCCCACTTGATACATCTTTAAGAGAAAGAGACATCGTAAAGATCAGTAAAATCATCAACAAGGTTGTTCGCGATGCATCAACTCATTAAGCAAGAAAGACAACGGATAAGTACTACGAGTATAACTATAGATAAATCCGGGAAAAAATATTTTATGAAGCAGTACGATAGTACCTATCCTGAGCAGTTGGTCATTACTGAGTTTGAAAAGAGCAAGAATATTTATCAGATTCTCTCAAAAAGAAAAATACAAAAAATTGCAGTGAAAACGCCTCGTCCACTTCTCGTTGATAAGAAGCGAAGAATAATAATCTTTGAATATGTCCCAGATGTCATAGAAATTAAGAAATTCTTTTTCATAAACAGCAATCTTTTAAAAACTGATAAAAAAAGCATTACTCATGTCATTTGTGAAATTGCATGTGCTGTTGCTTATATTCACCTCAACCTCAAGCTCAAATCACCAGAAAAATTCAGTCCGTCGACAATAAAGGACACTGCCTTTGTTCCTTTGCTCGCAGATCTTTGTAATTCAAATATCTTGCTTAACGATAAAGGAATATATCTCGTAGACTTTAGTCCTTCACTGTATATGTATCCGGTAAAGACCTGTAATATTCTGGGAAGCAGGTACCTTGATTTAGTACACCTGATCTATGCCTACAAGTTCCCACCAATCTACTCTCGGCCCTTTTATTCTTTTATCTCAGGGTATGTTGAAGAGATTCTCCTACAGCATTATTTCTCACAAGTTCCACAAAATCTTAACATGATAACACTTTGTCAAGCGAAAGAATATTATCTACAACGATATCTTTCATCTCTTAAAACCACTCCATTGTATTGGTATTGGAAACGGATTATTCAACAGGAGTTGTGTATTGTGTACAGCAAAAAGGGAGATAGCAAAAGAGAATTATGAAATGAAAGCTGAAATGAGGCAGCTATACTCAAAGACATTAATTTTCGTAATAATTTGTATGTCTTTTCCTAATAAACAAAGGACATAAAGTTACGATTATTAGTGTCCTTTGCTATAATTATTAAAAGGATAAAGCAACTATAAACGGTAATACCATGAGTAAGAACCCTAGTTATCGAATGTCGCATCAAGGAAAAGATATCGGAATTACGTATGATCATGAATTAGGAAACCGTTTTGAACGATTTATCTTTACCTTGGAAAAAGAAGTTATTCTTCATATTCTGAAAAAGTATTACCCTAGTTCAGTTCATTCTTCCTTAGATTTTGCTTGTGGTACTGGACGAATAACTGCATTGATAGAAAAATATACAGATGAATCCTTTGGGGTTGATATTTCAAAAGACATGCTTGCTGTTGCAAGAAAAAAGTGCAGTGCTACGGTATTTATCCATGGAGATCTTACTAGAGATGATATTTTAAGCAACAAAAAATTTGATCTTATTACCTGTTGGAGATTTTTTCTTAATGCAGAGCCTCCTCTCAGAAAAGAAGTTTTACAGGCTCTTGGGAAACATCTTTCACTAAAGGGACATTTAGTTTGTAATATCCATATGAATCCCTGGAGTATTGTGGGATTTACTTTCTTTATAAGAAAAAAAATATTCAAGAAAAAAAACATTCAGAATACCCTTAGTCTCGGTGAGATGAAAAAACTATTAAGGCAGCATGGATATATTATTGAAGAAGTTTATCCACTTGCCCATCTTCCCGGAAGACTTGATTTTTTAATACTTCCAGAGAAAATACTAAAGCCGCTGGAACTTATGCTTACGAAATTAAGGGTTTTCACACTCTTTGCTAAGGATTATATCATTGTCTGTAAAAAACGTTTATAGAATGTGTTTGTAGAAATTATAGGTCACTACATGAGCTTTGACGAACAAACGTATTGGAATGAGCGAATAAGGACTTACGGAATGAAAAGCACAGGATCTAGACATCCTATCCTTTACGAATACAGTGATACGCTGAAATGGAAAATTTTTAAGCGTACTTTGACTACATTACCCTTGAAACCATTGGATAAGATTAACATCTTGGATGTTGGCTGTGGTTATGGAAGATGGTCACTACAGCTGTCTAAAGAAGGTTATCGTGTTGTTGGTGTCGATGTGAGCGATGAATCTATAAAAAATGCCAGAAAAGAAGCAGAAAAACAGGGTGTAGCTGTAACCTTTTTGCAGATGCCTGCTCAGTCTATCAAATTTGATCAGAAATTTGATCTTGCTATTTCAATAACCGTTTTACAACATGTTATGAATGATGAACAATGGGAAAAAACTTTCCAAAATATTTATGATCTTTTAAAGCCAGGAGGTTTCTTCTTCTTGATAGAGTCTGCACCAACTTTTACCAAGAAACAAAAACTGGTTTATAAAGCTGAAAGAACATTCAAAGAACATAAAAAAGCAGCAAAGCGTGCAGGGTTTAGTCTTATCAAGCAATCATCGACATTGCTCTTAGGATATTATATTTTTTGGGGTATGGAATCTATTTTTCCGAGAAAGTTACAAGAAAAATTAGGACCTAAAATAATGCGATTAGCTGGAAATGTAGATTATTTCTTTTCACAATTTGGATTTTTAGTATGGCTTGCAGATCATAAAATGATTCTCTTAAAGAAGAATGAAAATTAAGCTACTATGATAACTAACATTAATACCCTTGTTTTTGCTGATGATGAGGAACAGGGGAAAAAAATATTACAGCAGTATGATAGAAAAGGAACTATTATTATAACAACAGGAATTGTAACAAAAAAGTACATTAAAAGAGATGATGTAAAACATTATTCAGATTTTGTTGAGAAGTATAAGAATCCTAATTATTTTCCGACTATCTATTGGTTACAGGAATGGGCTGAGAAAAAGGTTATTAAGAATAAGAACATAAAAGAAGTTCTTGAATATGATGGTTTCAGCTTATGGTACTTTATTGAATATTTTCTTTTTTATGAGATTCTCGGAAAATCATTCGAAGAAGAACACCCTTCTGTTGCAATGGTAACGTACACTATTAGTATCATTGAGGCTATTTTTCAAAGGTATCAACCACAAACAATAGTTCTCCAAAATAACAACAGTTTATTTTGCAAATTACTTAGGGATTATTGCAAACAGAAAATAAATTTGCATATTATCGACGCGAATATCTCTTCAAAGAAAAAAAAAATGCAAGATTTGATAAGGAATAATCATTCACTGATACGGTCGTATCTTTTATATCGTATTATGGCACGAAAATTTTTGCAAAAATTACTGCCATCTTCTCCTCGCCCTGCACAAGTTATTATTCTCTCGAACGAGCGTTTCTGCAAAGAAAAAATACAAGAAAATATTCATTTTGGCGGGATTATTGAAGCATTAGAACATGAAAATATTTCTTACAAAGTAGTTGAATATGACCAATTGTATAGCCCACGAAGTTTAATGAGACTTTTAAGGCATATACGAACGAATAATTCGGTTTTTATTGGTAATTATTACACCAAAGAGAGTAATTTAGAGTTCCATAATATTCTTCGTTTATTAGAACAAAAATGGCAGGAATTAGCGGAAAACAAGGATTTTGCTCAATCGTTTAGTTATAAAGGAATTGATATGTACCCTTATCTCAACAAGCGTTTCATTTTTATCTTTACGATATTCCGCTATTACATTGCTGATGTTATTAGCCTAAGCCGTCAAATTCTTCTTAAAGAAAAGCCAGGCATTGTGCTTATCGAGCATGACGAGAACTATTTTGGAAAAGGAATCCTTGTCAATAACAAACATCGGCTCATTGACCAAAAGGAGAATAATAAAATAACAAAGAAAAAGGATAACACTACCGTTATCTCTCTCCAGACTGAACTTCTTTATCCGGATGGTTGTGTCTCACGACATATTCGCTCTGAAGAGGCATTACAAAAGGATTTAGTAACCTGGCGTCCTATTGCTGATGTTAAATGTGTTTCAGGTTCTTACGGAAAAGAAGTCTTGTGTACACATGGGAATTATCCTAAAGAGATAATTACAGTTACTGGACATCCTGGCTATGATATTATCATTAATAAGATTAAAAAAACGAAAACATACACGAAAGAAAAATTTGGTATTTCTTCTCACGAAAAACTTGTTGTCTTTGCGAGTGGAGGCGTGTTACAAGATTCAGAAATTATCCCTGCTCTTGTAGATGCAATTGATGCTCTTCCCCAAACAAAATTGATCATCAAATGCCATCCTTCTGCGGATTTAAATCTTTTGCGTACTATTGTTAATACCAAGAATTCAAAAAACGTTTTTGTAATGATGGATGTAAACCTCTATGAGCTTTTAGCTGTGTGTGATCTCTTTGTATCGGTGTGTTCAACGGTTGTTATAGAGGCAATGCTGCTCGATAAGCCAGTAATGCTCATTAATGTAGTGACGTGTCCTATGCCCTATGTTACCTTAGGTGGTGCATATGCAGTATCCACCCTCGAAGAAATAAAAGAAGGAATCCAATATGGTTTAACCGATAAGAAATTACATCTCTCACTCAAGGAAGGTAGAAAAAAATTCTTAGAGGAATACCTGTATAAAATAGATGGGAAATCATCAAAACGGGTAGTAGCAATAATAAAGCAGATCATGCGAGGAGATAATGAAAAAGGAGATAATGCAAACGCCTAAGCTAAAGTACAAAGTATGTATGGTGACCGTTACCTATAATGACCGATTTTCTTTCTTGAAACAGGTTATTGATGCTGCGAAAAAAGAAGGAGTTACAAAAGTAATTGTTATTGATAACCACTCAGATGAAAAAAGTCGTGTCCGATTACGGGCACTCGCACAATCAAAAAAATATCGATCATTTTTAACGGCGATTTCTCTTGAAAGAAATACTGGTTCAGCAGGCGGCTTTAAGCGTGGTATTGAAGAAGCAATGAAGATAAAGGAATGTGACTTTGTTTGGCTTCTCGATGATGATAATATGCCGTTGCCATCAAGTCTTGCTGTGCTTTGTTCTTTCTGGGAAACACTTCCTGAAGACAAGAAGCAGACAATAGCGCTTCACTCATGGAGAAGTAACGCAGATATGCTTAAGTATCACAATTACGATGAGCTTAAAAATCCTCAAAAAGTCCATTATATTCTTGGAAAGCAAAATACTTTTTTTATGTTTCATCTCGTTCATACCCCCCTCAATTTGATAAAACGGATGGCCCTTTCTTTGGCTGGTAAGCCTCAAACAAAGAAATGGGATCATGGTGTTGTACAAGTTCCTTGGGCAACGAATGGAGGGCTTTTTTTTCATAGGGATTTGATCTCATCTATTGGGCTTCCTGATGAGCGGTTTTATATCTACCTTGATGATCTGGAATTTACCTCACGAATTACCCGCATCATTAATGGAACGATCTACCTTTTGACTGAGAGTAAGGTTAAGGATCTTGATCGACCTCCCTATAACCCTTCACTGAAAGGAACACTTCGCTATTTTGACCGTATTGTTCATGAGCCTAATAAGATCAAAAGTTATTATTCTATCAAAAACCGAATCGTTTGGGAAAAGAATTTTAACTGTTCTCATCGTTCTATATTTATACTTAACAGAATTATTTTTATGACCTGTCATCAAGTAATTACTTTTTTGTGTTACAGAAGATATAGAATGCAAACTGCACTATTTAAGAAAGCAGTTTGCGATGGTCTCAAAACTAAAATAAACAAAATTACCTTGCCTGCTTCTAAGAAATGGTAACGGCCATTATTGAGAATAGCATGAAAATAACTATATGATAACAATATAGTCCGAGGTAGATTTTGATATACCCTTTGTTTTAGGCATTCTTTTTTCTCGTTATCAGAGCAATGGTTGATCGTAACTCTTGCAAATTCCATATCTTGAAAAGATGCGTGATAACAAGATATCCTATACCGGCTACGGTAATAGTAATCAGAGCTTCGGCGTACATATTCAGCGTTAAATAGTATTTTAAGAAGGATACAATACCAATAAACAATACACCGGCAATAAGAGTTTTTATCCAAGAATGCCAGAATTGATTACTAAACGGAATGACTCGGTAGAGCATATATGTTGAGAGTATTAAAATCAGGAAATAACTTATCGTTGTGGTAACTGCTGCACCAACAATACCATAGCGTGGAATAAGAAGAAGATTACCGAAAAAGTTAAAGAGTGCTGCAATAACATAAATCTTGGTTATTTTTTCTGGTTTTCCTAATCCATTAAGGCTTGCTTGATTAATGGCATTTAAGCTCAAAACTAATGCTCCGATAGCTAAGATTTGCATTGCTCGTACTCCTGAAAGATAATCAGATCCAAAGAGTAAGAGAATGATCTCTTGTGGAAAGATGAACATGATCATTCCTAAGGGGACCATTATCCAGAAGGAATAGTTATAGAGCTTTACAATTCCCCAGGTGATTCTGTTAAGGTCTTTTTTTGCCCAAAGTTCTGATACCATCGGAAAGAAAACCGTGCTAATGGCTGTTGCGGTTGTTGAGAGAATTAAAACCGTAGGAAGAACAGTATTATAGATACCAACATCACTCATAGGTACAAAATAGGTTAACATCAAGGTATCAATATAACCGATAATTATTCCACCAACTGCAGTAAACATTGAAAAAAAAGCAAAATGACTCAACGAGAAAAATTCTTTTCTTGTAGAACGGATCGATTGCGTAATTAGAGGAATAAGTTTGTACTTGTGCAATAAGATGAGTTGAACAACGAGGAGGATAGCTACGGTAATAAAATAAGCATACGTTGGAAGAAGGGTACTTTTTTCTAATCCAAGGAGAAGGAGCACATAGACCAGCATGAGAAAGAGAAACCTGTCAAGAAAGCGGAGAACACTCACTATACCCATATACTGTAATCCTGCAAAAATACTCGGAATGAAATTGATTAATACCTTAATAATGAGGATACCAACAAAAATTTTAAGTGGAACTATTACTGAAGGATCGTGAAAGTAATGTGCAGCTTGCCAGTCTGCACTAATAATCAGGGTTGTTCCAATAATGAGCGCTATTCCTAACTGGATGCCCATGACAATACGAATAGCTCCACCCATCTCCTTTTTTTTCTCAGTGATATTTTGCGCAATATGCTTGACAATGGCAGTACTGTATCCCATGTCAACAAAGATGAGAATAAACATTAATACGGTAAACAGGGAATAAAAAAGGCCAAGCTCTGCAGTAGTAAGGCTTCGTGCTAAAAGAATTCGTGCAAGATAGCCAAAAACGCCAGAAAGAAAGGTGGACAAGGATACAGCCATGATTCCCTTAATTGCTTTTTGGGTATAACTCATCATTTCCTCCGGGAGTTACTATGTATGTTCAGATCTACTCATTATGGTGTAACCACTCTTTTGTCCAGTTATCTAAAATAAAAAGACGATAGATTTTGTCTCGTTGATACATATTCAGCCTTTTTTTTATGAATGCACTGCGATATTCCTGAACAAGTTGTTGACTCATGTTATCTTTTGACAGAACAGAGTACTGTGCTATATTATCCATAGCCTCTTCTACAAGATTGCTATAAGTTGTTGTCATCCATTCAAATACAGGTGGTGTAAATCCTTTCTTTTTTTTCGTGATTATCTTTCGAGGAAGGACTTTCTGTACAATTTCTTTCATAAGCTTTTTTGTATGGAATATATCAACCTTGTAAGTCGTAGGAATCTTTGCACTGTACGAGAAAAGTCGATAATCCAGTAAAGGGCATCGTATTTCTAATCCATTTGCCATTCCTGCCCGATCTGCTTTGACATTGAATTTATCAGGAACGGTATAATAAAAAAGATCAAATTTCATTGCACTTTCGGTAAGATTCTGATATTTTTTGAGAACTGGAGGAAAATTCTGGTTGAACCATGTTGGGTCATCATGTTCTTGACAAAACATTCCCTGATAGAATCGTTCAGGAGGTTGAAGAGAAAGATCTATTCCTTTTTTAATGCTTGGAAATGTCTGTATTGAGTTGAGGAGAGAAGAGCACGATGATCTGATGTTTCGAGGAATCTTTTTAACAAAAGCAACTTTTGCAGCTGCCCGGTAAAGTGGATAACCACCAAAAATTTCATCGCCACCTTCGCCCGTTAAACTAACTTTGACAAATTTACGTGCGAGCTCTGAAACTTTGATTGTGGGAAAAGCAGCCATGTCTGCAAAGGGTTCATCGTAAATCCTCGCATATCGAGCAAGAATTCGCTCAAAGTCTTTTTCGGTAAAGTAATCATGGTGGTGTTCTGTTTGTAGATGTTCTGCCATAAGCTGTGCGTATGGTGTCTCATCATATAACGGATTCTCAAATCCTATGGAGAAGGTATGGAGCTTGGTTGTCGTGTATTTTCGCAATAGTGTGGAAACGAGTGAAGAATCTATACCGCCACTTAAAAAAGAGCCAACATCAACATCAGCAATCTTTCGTAATCGTACAGCATCATCAAGAAGTTCTTCACCTTCTTGAATCAGATTTTTTTTGTCGTATATCTGTTGAGGAATAGGAAGTTCATAATAAGTCTCACGTTTTATGGACTTCTCTTTGAGGGAATAAAGAAGATTCTCTGATCGCTCTAGCTTGCGTATATTCTGGAAAATAGTAGATGGCGCAGGAATAAATCCCATAGTAAGGTACAGACTAACTGCTTCAGGATTCGTTTTTCGAGGAACATTATCATGCGCGAGTATTCCTTTGAGCTCTGAACTAAAGATAAAACAATTTCCATCAAAATAATAGTATAATGGTTTTTTTCCAATACGGTCTCTACTCAAAAAAAATAATTCTTTTTTTTTATCATAAATACAGAATGCCCACATCCCATTAAAACGTTCAACGCATCGCGATCCCCATTCCATGTATGCATAAATGATGACTTCAGTATCAGAGGTTGAGCTAAAACGGTACTTTTTTTCAAGCAGCTTTTTTATTTCTTGGTAGTTATAAATTTCTCCATTGAAGACTATCCAGACAGTTTCATCAACATTGCTCATAGGTTGATGGCCTGCTTTTGAAATATCAATGATTGAGAGACGATTATGTCCGAGAGATACCTTATCGTCGATGTATATTCCATGATCATCAGGGCCACGATGGGAAAGTACTCTATTCATTTTGGCCATCAGTGTTTTATCTGAGAAATCAAAACCAGCAATTGAGCACATCGTTTGTGAACCTCTCGGTTTGTTTTTTCTCCAGTTATTATGCACTACGTATACACTACGATTTAATACCTTTCATAATGACTGGATTTCTCCTGACGAGCATGATCTTTTCAAATCCTGCTTCTTTAAACCATTTCTGCATGATTTTGGGTGATGTTGGTTGATCATACCTTGGTGATAAAGAATCAAAGGTGTTCATAATCTCAAAATCATACAGTTGTTCAGGAGTTAAATTATATTTCTTGCCATAAGTTTGGCTATAATTGTGGAAAGGAATGAAAAAATGATGAATCACTCTTCCTGGATAATATTGATCGAGCCGTGTGGTCAGTTTATGAAGAAAAGGTCCATGTTTGGTAATAAGTGAATAAATCTTTTTTTGATTCATTCGTTTTGTTATAGGCCTATAGAGGTATCTCCAGTGTGTCATGTTTTTCCATGTATTATCATACGAGTGCATGAATAAAGTTCCTTTTGGCTTGACATATTTCGCCATGGATACAAATGAACGATGAGGATTTGGTGTATGCTGTAATACTCGATGGCAATAAACAATGTCAAAGCTCTTCTCTAACAGGGGAATGTTGGTAATATCTCCCTGGAACATGCCGACAAGATTTTTTGCTTTATGGTTGTTCTTAAAAGCAGCATCAACTGCTGTTGAAAGGTCAAATGAAATTAGTTTTGCGCCAAGTTGGAGAAGTATCTCTGAATCAATACCAGCACCACATCCGCATTCCAAAACAAGCTTGTTCTTCAGAAAGGCTTTATCCCATCCCGTGCGTTCCACAACCGTATTATAGATAATCGGCTTTCCCGTTGCACTATCTAACATAGTCTTGAGATGAAGGTTCCATTCCATTCCAAAGGAATCTGCATAGTTTTCCTTAGGAACCATTCGTGGAATTCCATTAACAATCGGAAACTCTTTTTTACAGGAAATGCAGCGTATTAATCCTTCAACTATCTCTTTTCCAGTCTTTTGCTTGTATTTGTGAATCTTTAGTTCTCCACGACAAGCTGCACAGCGCAACCATTGCAAAAAAGAAGGGTTCATTCGCCAATCACCTTAAAACATAGCCTTGATGCGTTTTGCACGAAGGTACCATGAAAACTTTTTTACTTTCTTATAGGCATTTTCGCTCGTGTTTTTTGCTAATCGAGGATTCTTTATTAATCTTTGGATTGCCTTTGCTATGGCCTGAGGGCTGTCTGGCTCAACAAGTAATGCAGCATGTTGGTCTAAAATCTCTTGGAGGGCTGGAACTTTTGTTGCAATCATTGGATTCTTCGCAGCCATGTACTCAAAAAGTTTTAGCGGGGAGGTATAATACTTTGCAACACGATACGTTTCTCCTAAATCTTCTCGTGCACTATTCGCAATAATAAAGATATCTACAGCCTTAAGAAACTTTGGGATCTCGCGGTGCTCTTTGTAGCCAGTAAACCATGCATAAGGATATGCTTTTTGTAATCGAGAAATTTCATCCTTTGTTCCTCCAAGAATCAAAAACTGCACTGTTTTCTTGAGGTCTTCTCGAAGAAAAGAAAATGAATCAAGAAACGTGTATAGCCCTTTTGCCGGATGAAAATTTCCTGAATAAAGAACAAGGATTTTGTTACTTGGTAGCCCTAATCCTTGGCGAAGCTCTGCTTTCTGTGTCGTTATATTGTCGAATTTAGCTCTATCAACGCCATCAGGAAGGTAACACACCTTGGTTATGCCGGCTTGGGCAAGGTCTTTTTTGAGTCGTTTAGATATAACAACAATCATATCAAATCGCTTAGCTCCGCTTTGGAAAAGTGTTTTAAACAGACTATTCTTAACGAAATCATGAAGTTCATAGACTACCTTTTTCGAAGGAAAAAAACTTTTGACAAAAAGCGAAAAGAGCAGGCTTCTTGAATAAATATTTTGATATTTTTTTCTTTGCTGAAAAACATACATCATGAGTTGGATTTCTCGTAGATAATAGCTCTTTGCAGGATTCAGCAGAATTACCTTGAAAGGGTATCTTACATCATAACTCTTAAAAATTGCTTCTGCGTTCCCCTTATCAGAACCTCGAAAAGCAATAAGCGTAACCCCTACATTATTTGCTTGCAATGCTTCTGCCATCGAAATAATCTGAATAGTATTGGCGGCAGTTCCAGGAAAAAACTTGTTTGCGACGTAGGCTATCTCCATAGTATTGTACATCCTCTTGTAGAGTTAATTCTACAAACCTATTGAACATCCTTCCAGGAAATAGATTCGAATGCTTTTTTCTTTACAACAAGTTTTTTTCCAAGAAGTTTGTAGAAGTCTCGTGCATCTATTCCCCTGTTTGGTCGTAGGGTTGTTAACATCTCTTTGGTAAGTAAGGTACCTGCAGGAGCATCTTTCTTAAGATAAACCGCTCGCCGAAATTCCTTAATTCGTTCAGAAGTTTCTATTGCAGCAACAGGCTGTTTTTCACAAGTCCCGAGAAGTGCATAAATCTTCTTTTTTTTCTCTAGAAGCGTTCTCATATCTTCTAAATCAGCCGAAATATGGTGATCACGAAATTCTCGTTTTTTATCATCAGTGAAATGTTTTTCTATGATTTTACATCCCATGGCTATTGCTAATTCACATGCATAAATCCCTCCAGTATGGTCTGAATAACCAATGGCAATATCCTTAAATTCTTCTTGCATTTTTTTTATGGCAAGTAATTGAGCATACTCGTCTTTTGGATCTCCATAGGTTGCCACACAATGGAGCAGTGCAAGTTTTTTTTCTTTTCGTAAGCGTGGATTGATACTATCAAGAAAGCGGACCATATCTTTAATCTCGGCTAAGGTTGCCATAGCTGTTGAAATAATCAATGGTTTATCCTTTTTTGCAAGGAGTTCAAGTAAGGGATAATTCGTCATATCTCCTGATCCTACTTTATGAATGCTCAGATAAGGGTTAAAGGTTTCGATAGATTCCTCATCCCAGAGAGAAGCCATGAACAGAATATTATTCTTTTTTGCACTATGCGCGAGCTCAATAAACTGTTCAGTAGACAATGAGAATTTTTTAAAGTGCTTGTTTCGCTCAGCACCTTCAATCTTATTGACGATCTTATCTGCGGTGTATATCTGAAATTTAACTGCATCTGCACCACTCTTTACTACGTCAGAAAGCAATTTTTTTGCATAGGAAAAATTACCTTCATGATTCCCACCGATTTCTGCAATGATGAAAGGTTCATTCGGCCATTGATAGGTTGCCATAGTTACATCCATTGGAGCATATTCTTATGATTTCCAATTATTTTATTATCTCTTATTATTTCTTCTTCTTATCTCTAATATCCCCGCGATATTTTTTTGTTCAAAAGATTTTCACGTTCATCATGATGTTCTAATATCATTTTTATTAACCAAAACGTAAACAGATCTTCAATATCGATTGCTTCTTCGTCAGGCAATACAATATGGCTCATGCTTTTACCAGCAATACTTTTTTTGGTGATAGCTGATCGTCTTGAAACAATGAGGCTACCGCTTTCTTCATAGAGAAAAGAACGTTCTATCTTCAACAATCTTTTCGTAAACAGCGGTTCAAGACCATTTTTACCATGGATATAATGAAGACGTTGATTTTCCTTTACACCGATAACTGTATCTGCATTAAAAATAACCAGGGTATGTATTGCCTCATTGATATGTTTCTCGGTAATCAGAGGTGAGGTATAAAAGAGAACTCCAACAATATCAGGACTAAAATTCTGCTGCTTTAATTTATCTAATACATAGGTTATTGTCGGTTCTATAGGGGTGTTTGTTTTTGCAAGGGAAGCTGGTCGTAAAATTACTTCAGCACCAAGTGTTTTTGCGATAGACGCAATCTCCGTATCTTCAGTAGTTACTATCACTTTGGCAACAGCTTTTGCTTTTAGTGCTGCAGTGATGGCATAACCCATTAATGGCTTTCCTCCTACCTTTTGGAAAGGAAGATCGGGAAGTATAGCAGATTCTCTTCGTACAGGGATGATCATGCATACTTTTTTCTTTTTCATAACATCTTTGACAAATTTTTCTTTGAGTTGTCTTCGTGCCTCAAGTATCTTTGTTGGCTGAGATGTTAAGCTTTGATGATGTTTCCGATAGTAAAACAAAGGGATATTTACATTGTACGGTTTAAACTTCTTGGTAAGCTTTAACCACAAATCATAACCATCCTGGCAACCAATATCTTCACAGTAGCCTCCGATTTGGAGGAGTACTTTCTTACGGATCATCGTGCATGCTCCATGTGCGGGCAGGTCTAACAGCTTTGCTTCTTCTCCAATTTTTTTTCGACGTACAATGCCTATTATCTCTCCTTCTTCATTGATTTCATAGTAGTCTGGATAGACTAATGCAACATCTGGCTTTGTATCAAGCACATGGGAAAGAAGAAGAATAATGTTTTCATCAAAATAATCATCTGCATCAAGACGAATAATATATTCGCCAGTACTCATCTGCAGGGCCTTATTTGAGGTTTTGGGAAGTCCTTGATTCTGCTGATAAATTATTTTTATTTTTGGATGATTTTCATACTTACCAAGAATGCTTTTAGTATTATCAGTAGATCCATCGTCAAATATAATCAGTTCAAAATCTTGAATAGTCTGCTTAAGAACACTCTTTATTGCTGTTTCAAGAAATTTTCCATAGTTATACGATGCGATATATACGGTGATTTTAACCATTGCTTATTCTCCGTTTATTCTTCGTTTCTTTGCTTGTAAGACGCAAAACATCCTTGTACCCAAATGTTCTTCCCTTCAGCTGTTGCATAAGTTGATTTGCAAATGTAAGGTCGTTTTGCGTGTCAATGCTAAAGCTTTGTTGGATATCATCTTTAGTAATGTCCTCTGGTTTTACCAAGCTGATGCTAAATCGTTTGCGGTGATTAAAAAAATAAGGAATAACGTGCTCTTGTTCAAAAGGATCTAGCATTGAAAGTTCTAGATCAAGAAGCGTGGCGCTGTTGATAATATCAAAACTAAATCCAGCAGGGACATAGCGAATGACTTTTTGACCATTCATCTCTCTTGTTGAGGTTATATCTGCATGGCTTTTTTGGTGAAGGAGAAGTCCTTTTTCAACAAGCTTTGGGTCTATAAATGGGTTGTCTGCGGTTAAACGAACAATAATCTGTGGCTTATATTTTTGAGCAGCTTGGTAAAACCGTTCAAAAACATTCTGCTCAGAACCTCTAAAACAAGCTATCTTTTGATCTTGGCAATACTTTGCTAGCTGATTATCTTTTTCCTCAGCAGAGGTGAGAACAACGATTTCGTTGATTCCCTTAACTTGTGATGTTCTCTCGACCACATGCCAGAGTAACGGTTTTCCCTGAATAAGCATTAAGGTCTTGCCAGGAAGTCTTGTGGAACCCATGCGTGCTTGGATAAACGCAGCAATCTTTATCATGTCTTCCTCATGTTTACGGTTACTTTTCCTGATGGTCGTTTTATGGTCTATTTCCCTAAGGATTTTCTACGTTATTTAAATCTTATGATTCCCCGGTCTGAATCCGTTTGTATTAAGCTCTTCTCGGTATCTTAAATTCTAGTAAACTATATCCTCTAGTACCAAAAAAATTAAATAGTAGTTAGCTACATTGTAGCTAAATGCTAAAAGAAACAAACATCAAGCTGGTGGGGTATGAAATGTTG